>DASWTW010000475.1:0-27281 GCA_036401895.1 Herpetosiphonaceae bacterium
AGCACCTGCGCGTCGGGAAGATCTGCGATAAGTTGGGCAAGCTTCATGAATACCTCGTAAAAGAACCTAGAACCAACTAAGTCTCCTGCTAGGTTCTTGGTTCTAAGTTCTAGGTTCTTCGTCTACTCGTCGAACAGCCACGTCGGCTCGTTGTACAGCCGCGCATGTCCGCTGGCGATACGCTCCGCGACCCAGGCCGCAAACCAGGACTGCTGGGCGGCGAAGCTGTCGGAGCGCAGCATGGCGAGCGGCATGTTGAGCCGCAGCACCCGTCCAGGGATAATATGGCGCGTGATGCCGGCGGGCAAGATCCCTCCCGCGTTGGTCAGCTCAAGCAGATGGAGCTTGGTGTAATGCCGGAAGATCACGCCGATCGTACCCGAGGGCAGACTCGCCGGCGTCAGGTGCTCATCCTGAGGCATGCGCTGCACCGTGGCTCGCTGGGCATAGCAGCGAAAGACCAGCTCCAGCAGATGCGCCTCCTCGGCCAGCGACGCCCCACCCTCGATCGCCCAGGCGTCGCCGTCGGAGGTGATCAGCGCGCAGAGCAGTGTGCGCTCCCGAATGCTGCGCTCGGCGGTTTGCGCGTCGATCGCGTAGATGCTGAGGCCGTCGAGCGCCCGCAGCGCCCGCAGCAGCGAATGCACATTGGCGCTGTGCAGCAGATGCGCCCAGGTATGCAGCTCGATTCGCGAGTCGACGTAGTTGACGATCTGCACCGGCAGCGCCTCGAAGCCCAGCTCCTGAAGCGCCGTGGTGCGGGTCGCGCCGTCGAGCACCATCAGGCGGTCGCTGCGGGCGTAGCGCGCGACAATCGGCGGATTGCGCAGCACATCCTCACGGGCAAGATTATTCATCAGCCGCGATACCCGCGTGGGATCGATCGACTCATGCAGGACGCAGCGGTCAAGCGCGACCAGTTGCAGATTTGGAAGAGGTTCAGGCTGCATCATTCGCCTCCACCGCGCCGACGCTGCCACAGCCAATACAGCGGCGCGAGATACACGCGGTCATATGCGGGTACGTAGCGTACGACCTGGCCGCCCCAGCCTTTTTTGAAGCGGTACACGCCATACAGCGGATGTTCTTTTGCTGCTTGCTCCAGCTGATCCAGCTCAGCTCCGGCCGCGTGCGCCATTTGACCGAAGGCATCGGGAATGCCCCACAGATCATAGAGTGCGCAGCCGCGCTCACGCGCCCACTGGATCGCATGCCATTGTAACAGGTGGTTCGCGCCCTGTTTCAGCCCGGCCTCAGTCGAGCCGCTGTACATGTAGGTCGCCTCACGGCCCCAGGCAAAGACCAGAAACGCCGCGATCGCGCTGCCGCTCTGCTCGGCGATCAACAGCCGGGCCGCAGCGCCAAACAGCTGCCGCGCCGTCTCGTAGTAGGCGCGCGCATGAATCCCAAACTCCTGGCGCTCGCCGGTCGCCTGCATGATCGCGTAGAACGTATCGAGATCCGCCTCGCTCTCACCGACCCGCACGCTGACGCCGTTGCGCTCAGCCCGCCGCACATCCGCGCGATGACCTTTCGAGAACGCGGCAAACAACTTGTCAGGCTCCGGCGTCAGATCCAGATGGATCGAAGAGCGTGGCTGCATCGGGTCGGAGGGCGCAAACCGCTGCGTCTGGAGCCAGGAGCTGAGCATATTTGCGTCGTCGCTCGTCTCCAGCACATTGGGCTCAAGGCGCAAAAACGCTGCTCGACGTCGGCGCGCGATGCGCTGAAGCGCCTGGAGCAGGCCACGATTCAAAATTTCCTCGGCGGCAAAAAGCGGCCCACGCGGCACGTAGGCCACCGACAGACCATACAGCGGCCGGATCAGCAATTGCGCCGCCGCCACCGACGAGCCATTGGTGACCGCCACACGCAGCGGCTGCCAGCCAAAGCGCTGCTTGAGCTCGCCCCAGGCCCAGCTTTGCAGCATGTGGCCCTGCGGATGCTGCGCCACCAGCGCGTCCCAGGTCGCGGCATCGCTATGTTCGATCACGGCAAGCTGACCCACCGGTTCAGCCGCCAGACGGGGTTCTACCATCTTCTACCTGCAATGTTCTTGCCGTATCGCTTGATACGAGATCAGGCTGAGGTCAATGCTTAGCTTGCGCGTTGGCGGTTCCAGATCCGCTCGCCGGAGTGTTGCCCGTCGCCGATCGCCGCCGCGTAGTCGGTCATCACCTGCTCCATGGATGCAGCGCCGAACAGCTCGCTCAGCTGCGAGCCATACTCGCGGATCGCCGCCAGCTTGCGCTCCAGCACCGCATCGATCGCGATCGTCTCGGGCACAAACCGAGCGGCCAGCGCAGCCAGCCGCTCGGCCACCGCCAGGGGACGCTTGGCCGCGTAGGGCGCATCTTCATACCAGGCCAGGTTCGCGCCCTGCTCCTGAAGATCGATGCCGGCCGCGCAGACGAGCTGGTGATCGACGTGCGAGCCGACGCCCAGCGGTACGTAGAAGCGCGCCTGTGGCTGCTGCGCACGAAGCTGCGCCAGAATCGCGGGCAGCTCGTCGGCCAGCGGATCGTTCGCCGCCACCACGCCAAAGACCGCGTCGCGCTCGCCGTAGGCCGTCACGCGGTAGGGTGCGTCCAGCAGATCCAGATGCAGAACGTCGCAGCCAAGCACCGCCAGCGCCCGCCGATCTTCCTCACGTCGCCGCGCGATCGGATCGTCGCCGAGCGACCAGGCGTCATGCAAATACTGCGCAAAGGGTGAAAGCTCGGCTCCGGCGCCAGGGCTGCCCGCGCAGATCGTCACGACGAGCACCGACTCGCCGGCCGCGCGCTGAAGCGCGATTCTGCCGCCACATGATAGCACCGCATCGTCAAGATGCGGCGCTATGTAGACATGCTCATAGTCACGAGCGGCGGCCAGCGATTCGATCAGCATCGGCGCATCCCGGCCCTAGAGAAAGCCCAACGAATCGTCGCCGAGCGCAATCTCAGCCAGCGCCTCGTCGGCCGCCTCCTGGATCGTCGGATCGTCGCTGTTGGAGAGCCGCTTGAGCACACGTTTGGCCGCATGCCCACCGATCTGGCCCAGCGCCCAGATCGCCGCCTGCGCGACCTCGGTATCGTCGCCCTCGGCCAGCGGCAGCAGACGCGGCACCATCGACTCGGCCTCGCTGCCGAACTCGCCGGTCGCGCGCGCCGCCTCGTAGCGCAGCGCAGGCTCGGCGCTTTGCAGTTCGGCCTCCAGCACCGGTAGCCAGCGCTCGTCAAGGTTGTGGCCCATCGCGACCAGCGCGCTTTCCTTGAGCGGCTGCCTCCCCGAGGTGTAGGCCTGCCCGATCACCGAGATCACGTCGTTGCCCTCGAAGTAGCCCAGGCTTTCGATCGAGCGGCGACGAGCCTCGTCGGACAGATCCAGGTTCGATGCCGATTGGTAGAGCACGTCGCGGATCGCCGTCGCCTCCTTCTCCGGCACCTCGTCCAGCGTCGCCATGTAGGCGAAGCGGCCCAGCGCCAGCGCGACCTCGGACCGCACATCGTCGTCGGTCTCGTCGGCCAGCATCGGCAGCAGCAGACGCAGCGTGCTCAGCCGCTCGTCTTCCCACAGCCCGCTCACGGCCACGGCCCGCACCTCGGGATTCGTATCGGTCAGAATCGTGCTGAAGATGTCCCGAAAGTCAAACTCGGCGTTTTCCTCGGCTAGCGCTGCCAAAGCCGTGGCGATCTCACGCCGCCGATCGTCGCCGATCGTACGCCAGGCAGTCAGAAAATCAGCGCAGGCTTCGCGTCCAATATCGTTCAGCTGGCGCAGCTCTTTGTGTTGCAACTGATGCCTGGGATCGCCAAGCCGTGCGAGAATTGTTGCAATCTGTGTCATAGTTTTAAAGTGTAAGAGTCCAAAGATCCACGGCGTGCTAGCCCGACCTTTGGACCCTCGAAAGAAACCTTACTCGTCGTCGTCGAGCTCTTCCTCGTCGTCGTCCTCACCCGCGGCCACCGCCACCGGCACCGGCTTGTAGTAGTACGCGCCCACAGTCGCCTCGTCGGCGTAGTAGGCCGAGTTCTCGCCCAGCAGATGCTCAAGGTACGGTCGCGACATCGGGCGCAAAACGTTGACAGCCAGATGCAGATCGTTGAACTGAATCCAGTACATCGGCTCGTCCTTCGAGCCAAGCTGCTCGCCGACCGTCTCGAAGACATGCTCGATCACCAGATCGGCCTTCTTGCGATCGTTCATCGGCAGCGCCTTGAGATTGCGCAGCTTGCCGTGGCGGCGCTGGCTGGGCAGCAGATCCTCGTCGACCGCCGCGTAGTACGTGACGGGCATGAAGACAAAGCGATTACGCTTCTCCTCAAAGTGCAGCAGCTTCTCTTCCACGCCGCCGATCTCTTCATACGCAATCGTGAAGCTGGTTAGATCTTCGGTCGCCGCCAGCGTGATCAGCGTGCCGGGAACCAGGTACTCGTGGAAGAAATCCTCCAGGCCCCAGATCCAGCCGCCGCGCGTCGGCGTCGGGAAGCGCACCTCGGCGTTGTAGGTCGAGTAGTGCTGCGGCGCCTCGATGCGCAGGGCGACCGTGCGCTGCTCGTGCAGCAGCGGCTTGGGCGTGATCGAGGTAAAAGCCTGATTCAGCGGCAGCACGCCGTACTCCCACTCGAACATGCTCAGGTAGTGGCTGACCGTGCCATCCGCCGCCGGCTCAGTCTCGTCGTAGCCGTCGACCTCGAAGGCATAGAACTGGCCCAGGTCGCTGGCCTTGACGCGCTTCGAGCCGATCGCGGGCAGGCCCTTGGCCGACCACAGGTTCTGGCCCTCGGTGCCGACGAACTCGAAGTCTTTTTCGCGGCTCAGCCGGTAGTTCAGACCAAAGCGGAAGACCTCGAACGAGTTTGTGCCCTGCCGCTCGCGATACACATCGCTCAGCACCGCCACATCCGTCACCGGCTCGCCCTGCTCGACGATATAATCGCGAATACGGCGCAGATCGTTCTTGCCGAAGTTGGGCAGCGCGTCCGAAACATAGTAGGTGCTGCCGAAACTCAGCACACGTCGCAGCGGATCTTCGGCAAACGCGGCGGCTACCTCGGCCTTCAGCGCCTCGCCGAACTGCTCCATCAGCGCCGGCACCGACTGCTTCAGATCGACCACTGCGCCGTCGCTCAGCACGATCGCCGTATTGGGGATTGCCGGACGCTTGGCAGGTGCAGGCGTGGGAGCGGGCGCAGCTTCGACCGGCGCGGTCTCAACTGCCGGCGTCTCAGCGACCTGCTCAACCGGCGCGGCCTCAGCTGCCGGCGTCTCGGCAGACTCCTCGACCTGTGGCACCACCAGCTGCTCATCGGTCACCGTCTGGCCAGCCAGCGCGCGCCAGTAGTTCGAGATCTGAACCGGCTCGACCGTGGTCAGCGGCGGGCGCACCGTGGTGACAATATTATTAATATCTTCAACCGGCAGCGGGCGAATCGGCTCATACAAGCGCTGCGCAAAGGTATGGCGCTGATCGGCGGGCCGCGCCGTGGAAGCGCCGCGCCGCGACGTCACCACAAATTGTGTCTCGTTGCGCTCCTCGCGGCCAAAGACCTCAGGATTGGCGGTGATCGCGGCCTCGATCTGCGGCCGCATCTGCTCGGCCGAGGACTGATCTTGCTCGGCAAAAAAAGCCGCCAGGTTGTCGATCGACTGGCGAATCAACGCATCGCGCGCGTTCAGCGATCCCTGACCGGCCATCACCTCAAAAATCCGCCGTGCCAGCGCCTGTTCTTCAGTGCTGCCCGCAAACTGCTGGGTCTCCCCTGGGTGCAGCGCCATTAAGACACCTCCTCAACCTGGACCAGCTCTCGCAGGATCTCCACATAGCGCTCGGTCAACGCTTCCAGGCTTTGTGGCTTCCCTGTTTGCCGCAGCCATTGAATCAACTGTTCCAGGCCGGTTTCGCCGATGCGAACATTGCGAGCATCCATAACTGCACTTCGCTCCTCTGCCAAAATATAAATGATGATACCCGCTGCATGTAGATCGTGGCCATGCCACTCATTTCAAACTGGTATCTCAACAAGCCGTTTTGTAAACACCTCAAAGCGCAAAGGACAACAGCGCGCACTGGCGTGCTGCTCTTCTTTGCGCTCTGCTACAGCGTAATTATAGGTTATGGTGCGCGGAAAGGCAAACGAGAAGCGTTAATCGGCCTTGCGCCAGGATACCAGCCCCGACCTTGTCTGGCATCCTGGCGCGCTGCGCTAGCTGCCGGGACTCTTCTCACCTGGCGATGGCGGCGGCGGTGCGGAGCTAAGCTGCGGCCCTTCCGCGTATTTTTCCGCATAGTTGTCGAGCACCAGCGAGCCACCGCCCTGCTGATCGCCGGTCCAGTCGGTCATGCCCCGCAGCGCGCTGCTCACTCCGCGCTGCATGTTTCCCAGTGCCTCGGGCACCGTGATGCTGGCTGCGTTGGCCGCGTTCTGGATCGTTTCCATCGTAATATTGCGCGGATCACCGTGATTGTCAAACACATTCTCGCAATCGCCGCGAGTCAGGCACATAGGAGCCTCCATGCGAAACGCAGCGCTGCTCCAGGAATCAGCCTGCGCAGAAACGACTTTAGCAAGGCGAGGCTAGCAAGATAAAGACCACTGCCCCACTGCGGAACTTTGCGCGGGTGCCCACCGTCTTAGGGTGTAGAACCGGTTCAACCATCAACTACCCATAACGGAGGCAACCATGAATATTCGTTTCTCGACCTTAGCCGGCGCTTTCGGGCTGGCAACTCTGGCCGTCGCCGTCGGCGCGCTGATCGCGGTGTGGAGCCGCCCGCAGTCGATCGTCGCGGCCACCGACACCTCGCCCGTGCGCCAGATCACCGTCGTCGGCAAAGGCGAATCCAGGGCAACGCCCGATACCGCCAGCGTTCAGCTGGGCGTCCAGAGCGAGTCCGAGACCGCGCGCCAGGCGCTCACCGACAACAACACCCAGATGCAGGCAATGATCGCCAAAATCAAAGAGCTGGGCGTCGCCGACAAAGACATTCAGACCAGCAACATCAGCATCTATCCACGCTACGACGATAAAGGCCGCGATGTGCTGGGCTATCAGGTCAGCAACACCGTCACCGTCACGATCCGCAACATCAGCCAGACCGGCGAGCTGCTCGACAAAGTGGTCGATGCCGGAGCCAACAGCGTGATGGGCATCTCGTTTCACATCGACCAGCCGAGCCAGCTAGAGCAGACCGCACGTGAGGCCGCGATCCGCGACGCCCGCGCGCGTGCCGAGGCGATGGCGCAGACCTCGAACTCGGCGCTGGGCCAGGTGCTGAGCATCACCGAGAATATCGGCGCGACGCCACCGCCGGTCTATCCGATGGCCGAGGCGCGCATGGCCGCCGGCGCCGATGCGTCAGTTCCGATCCAGTCGGGCGAGCAGACGATTAATGCGCAGGTTCAGATCACCTTTGAGCTGAGGTAGCTCCCTCATCCTCCACACCGTCCAGGCTGACGGAATGATTAAACACGCAGGGCGACCCGATTGGGTCGCCCTACATGATTCTTGCTGCTTATGAGTGGATTAGACGAAGCGTGCGAGCTCCTGGGCAGTGCGTTTCATATCCAGGAAGACCATGCCCAGCTTGGCGCGGCTGTGCGCCAGCGCCGTCAACACAGCGTCCTGTCCGATCGCCATCAAGATCACATAGCCTTCTTCGCCGCGTACGAAGACCTGATCGAGCGTCCCGCGTCCCAACTCACCCGAGATTCGTTCGCCAAGCGACAGCATCGCCGCGCTCATCGCCGACACGCGATCTTCCTCGACATCCGCGGGCAACGCCGAAGCCATAATCAAACCATCGACGCTGACGACCGCCGAAGCTTCGATATCTGGCGTATTCATCTGTAGGGCCTTGAGATGCCGGACCATCTCATCAGTTCGTGTAGCCATGTACTCCTCCGTATCGGCTTCTGGCCGGTATACTCGCATTGGGGAAAGGCAGGTTGAGGAACCAGGCAAAAGCGGTTCTCGCTGTGCAGGATTGTACTATAGCCGCTTAAGGTCAACAACTGGCTGACAGGCGTCTGCGGTCCTGTCCTGTTCAGACCACCTGCCCCACAGACTTTAGGACACTTCAGTTTCGCTCAGGGCGTCGGCGTTTGCAGCGCCGCGCCCGCCGAGTCTATCGCTTCGTTGGCCGAGACCGTGTTGGTGACGACGCCACGCAGCATGTCGTTGAGCGGTCGCCAGATTGTGGTTGCGGCCAGCTTGCTGGTAAACGGCTGCGCTCCCGACGCCGACGTCAGCACCGGCTGTAGCTCCTCGGCCACCGCAACCTGCTTGTGTACCGGCAGCATCTGGCCGCGACTCCAGAGCGTTTCCTGCGATGACTGCGCGATCATATAGCGCAGAAAATCCTGTGCGACAGTGCGCTGCTCCACCGAGACGACGGTGTTGATACACAGCACCTCGGAGAGCACCAGCGGCCTGGGCACGGCCTCCGCGTTCAATCGCGGCAACGGGGCAATCCCGACACCATCCGGTCCCCAGACCTGGGCATACGCCGGCCGCCGCCGCGCCCAGTCGATCGCGCTGAGGACGCGGCCCTGCTGAATCGCGGCATCGACGGCGCTAAAATCCGACGAGACGATCGTATCCTGGCTGAGCTGCAAGCTTTTGAGCCAGTCCAGCCAGCGCAGCGTGGCCTCCCGGCTTTGGGATGCGAAGATCGGCTCGCCTGCCTGGTTGAAGACCGCGCCGCCAAACGCGTCGAGATAGGGCAGCGTGGTTTCCAGGGACAGATAATAGCCCAGGCTCAGCGGACGCTGCTCGATCGGCTGGCTGCGCTGGGCGGCGTTCAGCTCCAGCACCTGATCGAAGCTTTCGGGCGGCGTGCTAATCTGGCGGCGATCGTAGAAGAGCGTCAGCGTGTCAAAGGTGATTGGCACAGCGTAGAGCTGATCGTTGAAGCGCGCGCTGTCCACCGACTGCGGCAGCAGCTCAGCCAGATCCTCGGCGCTGAACACGTCGTCCAGCGGCGCGATGTACTGGCGCTCGGCCAGATCGCCCACGTAACGGCCCAGCATGAGCAAAATCTGCGGCGCGGAGCCATCGGCCACGCTCAAGCTGTAGGTGCGCAGCATATCGCTGGCGGGTTTGGACTCGAGGCTGATGCGAACGTCAGGATGGCTCTGCTCGTAGCTGCGCGCCAGATTATTGAGCGCATCCAGCTTCGCGCCCGACCAGCTATGCCAGAGCGTGAGCCGGACGATGCCCGCCGGTGGCTGCACGACAGCGCCAGGCGAAGGGCTGGTACGCGGCTCGGCGGTGGTCGCCGCGCACGCCGGGAGCAGGCACAGAGCCGCCAGAAAAACACAGCGAAGGAGCAGATTGAGGCGACTCATAGTATGTAATACTCCCGGTTCCTGACTGAACAGATGATCGAAATCACAGCTAGCGAACGTAATGGAGCGTAAGCAAAAGAAAAACCTCTCGATTCAAACGTGAACCGAGAGGCTATTGGAGCCAACAGTGGGACTCGAACCCACGACCTGCTGTTTACGAAACAGCTGCTCTACCAACTGAGCTATGTTGGCGACGGCGCTTATGATAACACAAGACGATCGCTTCGTCAAACCATTTGCGCTCGCAGATTCACGATCATCAGCTTAAGGATCGCGGTGCTGGCTCGCGCTAACACCCCGACGATTAATTGTAGCATGCCGGGCGTGGGGCGACACATCCGCCGCCCCGTCCAGCGTCTACTTGCGATGATGGCCCGCGCCGAAATCGCCGTGCGCGGCAGCTGTCGCATCGGCCAGCGGTTTGGCCTGAGGCGGCGTAACCTCGAACGAGATCCGCGTGCCGCCGAAGCCCAGGTTCTTGAGCATCACCTTGCGCTTGAGCGCCTGAATGTTCTGGGTGTTGAGCACGCCCTTCGGGCAGTCGGTGGTGCAGTTGAAGATCGTGTGGCAGCGCCATGAGCCTTCCTCCGAGCCCGCCAGCGCCAGCCGATCGTCGGTGGCTGTGTCGCGGGTATCGAAGACAAAGCGGTACAGCCTGGTAAGCGCGGCCGGGCCGTAGTACTCGCCGTTGTTCCACACGATTGGGCAAGCCGACGAGCAGCAGCCGCACATGATGCACAGCGTCGCGTTATCGATCTGCTCGTACTCCTCGGGCGACTGGCGGCGCTCCTTCTGCGGCGCGGGCGTGTCGTTGACCAGATACGGCATCATCGCCGCGTCCTTAGCAAAGAACGGGTCCCAGTCGACGACCAGATCGCGCAGGATCGGAAAGCCCGGCAGCGGACTGACCGAAACCTCGGGCGTGCCAAGATCGCTGACCCGGGTGTTGCAGGCCAGCCGGTTGCGGCCGTTGATCAGCATGCCGCACGAGCCGCAGATCGCCGAGCGGCAGGAGCGCCGGAACGTGACGGTGCCGTCCTGATACCACTTGATCTGATGCAGCGCATCCAGCACCGTCATATCGCCTTCGACATCGACGGTATACACCTGATAGCGAGGAGTCACGTCCACCTCAGGATCGAAGCGGTGAACGCGAAATCGTACTTCCATGTATAGCTCCGTAACTAGAACCAAGAACCAAGAACCAAGAACCAAGAGAGATTTAGGTTCTAAGTTCTAAGTTCTAGGTTCTTCTAATACTTTCGTTCTTCCGGCTTGAAGCGCGGGCCTTCCGGTCCGTAGCGCACGTCCTTATAGGTCAGCTGCGGGCGACCATCCGGGCCGCGAAACGCCAGCGTGTGCTTCATCCAGTTGGCGTCGTCGCGCTTCGGGAAATCACGCCGGGCATGAGCGCCGCGCGACTCCTCACGAGCCAGCGCGCCCGCGACGATGCACTCGGAAAACTCCAGCAGATGCGACAGCTCCAGCGCCTCGACCAGCTCCGTGTTATAGCGGCGACCCTTGTCGTCGAGCGAGGTTCGCTGGAAGCGCTCACGCAGATCGTTGATGATGCCAAGCTGCTGCGTAAGCTTATCTGGCTGGCGGAACACGCCCGCGTTGCCGAACATCGTCGCCTGAAGCTCCTTGCGAATATCGGCGGCGTTCTCGTTGCCGCGCCGGCTCATCAGCTCCGCGATCTCGTCCTCGGCCTGCTTCTGAGCATAGGCCGGCATCGGAGCAAGGCCAGTGCCACCTTCGGCCTCGTTGAGCAAGAAGTTCGCGATCGTCTGGCCGGTACGCCGTCCGTAGACCGTGGCCTCAAGCAGCGAGTTGGTACCGAGTCGATTCGCGCCGTGAACCGAGGAGCAGGCGCACTCGCCGGCCGCGAAGAAGCCGGCGATCACCTGATCCCGGCCGTCGATCGACGTGACCACGCGGCCATCGGCGTCGGTGGGAATGCCGCCCATCGAGTAGTGCGCGGTCGGCTGGATCGGCACCGGCTCAGTGACCGGATCGATGCCCAGATAATCGCGGGCCAGCTCCGTGATCTGCGGCAGCCGCTCGTCGAGCTTTTTCTTGCCGATATGCCGCAGATCCAGCAGCACATAGTCGGCGTTGGGCCCTGCTCCACGTCCGGCTTCGATCTCGGAATAGATCGAGCGCGAGACCACATCGCGCGGAGCCAGCTCCATACGTCCGGGAGCGTAGCGCGACATGAAGCGCTCGCCGAGACCATTGAGCAGATAACCGCCCTCACCGCGCGCGCCCTCCGACAGCAGAATGCCGTGGGCGAACAGGCCGGTCGGGTGGAACTGCACAAACTCCATATCCTCAAGCGGCAGCCCGACGCGATACGCGGCGGTGATGCCGTCGCCGGTTGAGGAGAACGCGTTCGACGTGATCTTGAAGGCGCGTCCGTAGCCGCCGGTGCCGAACATCGTCGCCTTGGCATGGATCGTCTCGATCTGCCCGGTGCGAATATCCATCACCGTAATGCCGCGGCTGATGTTATCCTCGACGATCAGGCCCAGCATATACCACTCGGGATAAACCTTGATGTTGTAGCGGACCAGCTCGCCATACAGCGTGTGCAACAGCGCGTGGCCGGTGCGATCGGCAGCGTAGCAGGCGCGCGGGTTGGTATGACCGCCGAAGGGCCGCTGAGCGATGCGGCCGTCAGGGAGGCGCGAGAAAGGCACGCCCATATGCTCAAGCTCGTAGATCGTCGGAGCGGCCTCACGGCACAAAATCTCGATCGCGTCCTGGTCGCCGATAAAATCCGCGCCCTTGACGGTATCGTACATGTGGGCCAGCCAGTCGTCCTGAGGCTCGCTCTCGGAGTCCGGCACCGGCAGCTGGTTTTCATCGTAGCGCACGTTGCCGAGCGACGCGGCGATACCGCCCTGCGCCGCGCCGGAGTGTGAGCGCGTAGGATACACCTTCGAGACGATCGCGATGTCGGCCTGGGGAGCCTTGCGCCGAATCTCAACCGCACAGCGCATCCCGGCGAGCCCGCTGCCGACGATAATCACATCATGGGTTATCACTGCATTTCACCTGATTTCTGTAGTGTGATAGCGCGCGGCAGTAGCTCTGCTTCGCCACGCACACGCGTTAACGAGTCGTCGGCAGGCCCATAATCGCCAGCAGCGTCAGCGAGCCGTCGAAAAGCGCGACCAGGCCGATCACCAGCAGCAGGATCGTCGCGCCGCGCCGCACCGCCTTGCTGGTCGACCAGTCATAGATGACGTTGCGCACGCCGTTGAGACCATGAAAGATCGTAAAGGTCAGCAGGCCAATATCGTTGATCGCATAGATAACGGGATACAGCTCAAAGCGGCGATTAACAAGCTCAAAGGTCAGCCGATTGCCGGTGCTGACATCGGCGAAGTGATTGAACCACATATGCACAGCCAGGAACACGACCAGACCATACGCCGTGACACGCTGCAATATCCAGGGAAGTGTGCCGCGCTGCGGAGCCGTGCGCACATGCTGCGGCCGGGCGGTTACACTGCCAACAACTCGATCGTGCATTGCCATAGTTGCATCCTATCTAGCTGCCTGCCGTCGTAGGCAGATTCGAGAACGTCATAGCCGCCGAGAAGAACAGCACCCCAATGGTGACAACAAGTGCAATCCAAAAGAGCTGGCGCTGATTACGAATACCCCAGCCGGCATCGAAGGCCAGCAGCCGCAGGCCATTCAGGCCGTGATACAGCACAGCCGCCAGCAGGAGCAGGTCCATGACCTTCCAGAATGGAGTTTGAAACACAGCCAGAGCTTCATCAAACGCCTGTGCGCCGCGCTGCGCCGCACGCAAATCGTAAATGTGCAGCAGCAAATACGCGCTTAGCGCCAATCCTGATAAGCGGTGCAGCAGCCAGGCCAGCATGCCCACGCCGCCACGGTAGCGGTCCGCAAAAGTTCGGTTCACAACAGAACTCCTTTCAACCCAGCGTATGCAACAAGTGATTCAAAAAACGCGCCGACCACAGCGCTATCCACGCCAAACAGCGCCTCGTATGCAATCTCAGAGTCAACGAGAAGGCGCTGTTCTTTGAGATTCCGGACCTATCCACAGCGCCCCTGGACGATGGTCCAAGGGCTATGCAGCCAAAGGCAAAAAGAAACGGCTTGTGAAAGAAATCCACAATTGCCGCTTCTATTATAACGCAGATTATTGGAGCCGTTGCGGGCACTGCGCGCCGGCTCAGGAGAGCTACTGCGGTCGATTCGGATCGTTTGAATCGTAGACACGCGCGCCGCCGGGATCGCCAGGGTCGCGGTAGGGCTGTGTGGGCGTGCCGTACGGCTGATCGATGGAGCTGTAGGTCTGGCCGGGCACAGCGCTACCGCCGGCCGGAACATAGGTCGCCGCCGGAGCGCCCTTCCAGAACAAGGCGCCGAGCAGACTCATCAACAGCATGACAACGCCATTGAACAGGCCGCTACAGATGCCGCCGATGACGCCAAAGCCGGTTGCCATTGAGCTAAACATCTGGGTTAGCTCAGCTTGTTGATCGCGCAGCGCAGGATCTTGCTCGAATGCTTGCTGGAGCTGATTCTGAAGCTGTTGGTCGATCGCTGCTTGGTAGAACGGTAACAGCGACAGCACGATGATGGCTATTGCTCCCAGCACAAGCACGACGCCAGCCGCGATCGCGCCGGCCGTTGCCGCTCTACCTATACGCTGCTCACGCGTAGCCATCGTTACTTTAGGAGCGGTGTAGCCCGCTCCCAGCCCTAAAGCAATAATCGATATGAACGAAAGACAGCCAAACACAGGATTGATCAGACTGAGGAGCGCGCTGCCGAGCATGGCACCCACTGCCCCCAATCCGAATATCAGTCCTGTGCGCACGGTTCCCGACATCTTCGGTCTCCTTTCATCGCCTGGCAAGACTCGCTAGCAAGGAGATGACCAGTAATCTCCAAACGAGAGTACCTGGGTATTTATCTCTAGCTGTTCAGCGAGGCTGCTGTCCCGAATATAGCAGCAACCACGAAAGTAATAATGCCACCAGCAACCAGTTGTGCGATGATGGCGACGATGACCGAAATGATCGCGTTGTTTTGATTAAGGTTCATGCTGGAGCGTGAGGCCAGGTATCCCAGATAGAGCTGGTACAGGCCCAGCAAGAGGGTCACGGGAGCCAGCAGACAGCCGAGCAGCGGGATCGCGCCGACAACGCCGGTAATCGCCAGCAGCGGCGCGGTGTACAGCGCGCAAGTGTAGAACACTTCATCCTGGGTGCCGGTGCCGCCCAGCTGCTTGCCGAGGAAGAAGAGCACGCTTGCGAAGATAACGAAGCCGAGGAGCGGCACGAGCGCACCGATAAGCAATCCCGCAATAGCTCCGGTGATGCCGCCGAGCAGACCGAAGATAAATCCTGCCAGACCGGCAAGCGCTGCCGCCGCGCCGACATAGATCAGCGCATCGCGTGTAGTCCCCCGACGCTCATACTGCTCGAAGGTGGCGATGCTGGGCTTGGTAAGGACGACAATGCTGCTGTTGATCATTTCCGACAATGAGCTCGTGGACGTGTTCATACGGGCCTCCTGATGACATGGACATCGTTTGCCGGTTATACGCATACCGCAGGGGAGAGTTGCGGTGTTACGTCCTGCCTGAGCAATTGGGAACATTCGGGCGTCGGGCCTACGAGCGCAGATTTTCAGTCATGATCTGCGCTGTCCCAGCGTAACACAGTGCGTCAGCTTCGACTAGCCTTGTGAAGGTACCGCAATCCTGTAAGGAAATAGTCGCTTTTCAACGTCGACGCTTGCCGGCGCAGCGCGCGATCTGGGGTGGTGTCGCGCCTACGCCAGCATAGCTGCGATCAGCTACTCAAGCGTAGCCAGCACCTCGCCGGATTGCACTGCGGCTCGCTCGGCAACGCGCACCTCTTTGATCGTCCCGGCGCGTGGAGCGGTGATCTCGTTCTCCATCTTCATCGCCTCGACGACAAACAGCACATGTCCCGCCTCGACCTGTGCGCCGGGCTGCGCGCGCACCGCGACCACCGTTCCCTGAATCGGGCTCAGCACGGCATTAGGATCGGCGGTGTGCTGCTTGCTTTTGCTGGCCTTGCCTGGACGCGGACGCGCCTGCGTGGCTGCGCCGTTGCCCGCCGGCGCCACAAGCGGAGCATCGGGCTGGGCCACGCGGACCTGGAAGCGCCGCCCGTTGACCTCGACATCGAAGGTACGCATAACAGCTGCGGTCTCGCCATCGCCGGATGCCGCGCTCAGCTCAGGCTGTGCCAGCGCTTTGAGATCAGCTTCCGTCACATGCAGCCCGATAAAGCGGATCGTCGCCGCGCCGCTCTCGAACGCCGGGTGCTGCATCACCAGCTGGTGAAACGGAATCGTGGTGCGCGCACCGCCGATCTTGAAATCAGCCAGCGCGCGGCGCATCCTGGCGATCGCCTCGGTCCGATCCTGGCCCCAGGTTATCAGCTTTGCGACCAGCGAGTCATAGAACTGCGGAATCGTCAGCCCTTGCGCATAGCCGCTGTCCACGCGCACACCAAAGCCGTGCGGCTCCGCGTACTCGGTGAGCGTGCCCAGCGACGGCCGGAAGGCATCGGTCGGATCTTCGGCGTTGATGCGGCACTCGATCGCATGGCCACGCAGCTGAACCTGATCCTGGCTCCACGGTAATCGCTCGCCCTGCGCGACCAGAATCTGCCACTTGACCAGATCGATGCCGGTGATCTGCTCGGTCACAGTATGCTCGACCTGAATACGGGTGTTCATCTCCAGGAAGTAGAACTTGCCATCCTCGAACAGAAACTCAAGCGTGCCCGCGCCGGTGTAGCCGACACGTTGCGCCAGCCGCACAGCCGCCGTACCCATCGCGCTGCGAATCTCGGGCGTGATCGCCGGGGATGGGCTTTCCTCGACCAGCTTCTGATGCCGCCGCTGAATCGAGCAGTCGCGCTCGCCGAGGTAGAGCACATTACCGTGCGTATCGCCGAGGATCTGGATCTCAATATGACGCGGATCGGTGATGTACTTCTCGACATACACCTCGTCGTTCTTGAAATAGGCTGCCGCCTCGCGCTTGGCGCTCTCGAAGGCAGCCTGAACCTCGCCCGGCTGTGTCACAACCTTCAGGCCGCGCCCACCGCCGCCGGCGCTGGCTTTGATCGCGATCGGATAGCCAAACGACTCGGCCAGCCGCTGCACCTCATCCGCAGACTCGACCTGCGCTGTGGTTCCCGGCACAACCGGCACGTCGGCGGCGATCGCCTCGTTGCGGGCCGGAACTTTACCGCCCATGCGCTCCATCGCCTCAGGCGTGGGACCGATAAAGACCAGCCCGGCATCACGGCAGGCACGCGCAAAGCCGGCGTTCTCGGCGAGAAAGCCATAGCCGGGATGGACCGCGCCGGCACCCGAGCGACGGGCAACATCGATGATCGTCTCGATCTGGAGGTAGCTCTCGGTTGCCGGCGGTGGGCCGATCAGATAAGCGTCGTCGGCGTAGCGGACATGCAGCGCATCGCGGTCAGCCTCGGAATAAACGGCGACGGTGCGAAGCCCTAGCTCCTTACACGCACGCATCACGCGCAGCGCGATCTCACCGCGATTAGCGACAAGGACTGTTGAAAACAAGCTGGACTCCCAACCAATGCAAGAAACAAGGACCGTATCGAAAAGCGTCAGAAGCTGCGCCCTCAGTCATGCTACAGCCCTGTAATGCCATAAAAGCCGCCAGAAGATCGCCGCAGCCGCTCGATCGTGTTCCAGCGCGGCGGTGTGGACAGCTTAACCGGGCGCAGGCTTTGCACCGACAGCTTCGCGGCATGATGCCAGCCGCTATCGCTCGGCTGCTCCTCAGGTGGCGCTGTGTTTTCCGCGCTGAGCAGCGTTTGCACCGCGATGATCGCCGCGACGATCTCGTCGTCTGTGAGCTGACCGGCGCCGCTAACGCTCGATTGAATCTCCACGAGCAGCCTCTTGGCTGCCGGTACCCTGGATGCAGCTACCGGCAAAGTATAACGACCGAACGCGCTTATTATATGCGAGTAGTCAAAATCAGCGCAACTATTCAAATCTAGCTCAGATTCGCCCGTCGCAGCAGCGTGATCGCCACGACGCGCCAGCGCCACTGGGCCTCGCGCCGCAATCCCGCCCGATCGAACCACTGGTTAAGCGTTGCCAGCGCCGGAAAATCGACGCCGCCCGTGCTCAGACTCTGCTGCAAGCCACGGCCCCGCGTGCTCTGCGCCGCAACCAGATTCATGCAAAAAAACTGGCCCTCCGGCGCAAGCACACGCCGAATCTCGCACAGCGACGCGTGCTGATCGCCGATCTCGTTGAGCGAGCCGCCCATCCCGACTCCGGCCGCCGCTCCGTTTACAACCGGCAGCGCCTGCGCCGACGCCTGAATGTACGAGATCCGCAGGCCGCGCTCCCTGGCCAGACGGCGGGCCTCGCGCAGCATCGCCCACGAATGATCCACGGCGGCAACGGTCGCGCCGGGAACTGCCAGCGCCCGCGCATACAGGCCCGCCGAGCAGGCCACATCAAGATAGAAACGATCCGCGTGTGGCTGGATCAGTTCACGCAGCAGCGTCAGCTCTTCGCGCAGGGGAAAGCGCTGCCCCGACATCAGGCTGAGCGCATTCCAGCGCCACAGCGGCTCGTACAGCCGCGCCGCCGGTGGTAAATAGTTGACGATCTGCGCAGGCGTGAGCGGCAGCCGGCGATCGTCGAGCGCGTCCCAGATACCCTCACGGATCGGCGTTTGCACGCCACAAAACTGGCAGCACAGCGCGCCCGCAACGATTTCGTCGTCCTCGAACAGCGGGCCCAGCAGTGTGAGCGGATGTGCCGTACAGTTTGGGCAGCGGAGAACAGATATAACTTCTGGATACATAGCAACTCCTGCGCGGGTTTGTGTTCATTGTACGCGAGCTTAACGTAGCGCGCCGGAGCGTTATGCTCCGGCACGTCCAATTGATCCGAATCCAGAAGATGGTTGCTACTTCTTGCCTTTACCGCCGCCGTTGTCTTTGGGCGCGGGCTTCGGCTGTGGCGCGGGCTTGCTCGGCTTGGCAGGCGCTGCCGGCTTGGGCTTGGCGGGCTTCGGCGTCGTCGGCTTCTTGGCGGGCTGCGCCGGCGACGCGGGCTTGTCCTTGGCAGGCTTCTGAGCCGGAGCGGAGGTTTCCGCTTTTTTCTCCTGTCCCGGCGCAGAGGTTTCTGCTTTCTTAGCCTGTCCCGGCGGCACCTGCGCGTCGGCCGCGTCGAGATCGCCCTGCTTCAAGCGACCAAGGCTGCACTCCTTGGCGGATGCGCTGCCGAGCGCCTGCTTGCGGATCTCGCCCATGCCCATGCCGCTCTGCTTCATCGCCACCAGCTGATCGACCGTGTAGGAGGCCGTCGCGCCGCAGCGGTTGTTAGCGATGCTATAAAACTGCGCCAGAATCCCGTAGCCGATGCCGTCGCTGTGATAGCCCTCGACCTCCGCAACCGGCACGCCAAACTCGTCGGCGATCTCACGCGCGATCGGATGGCCGCCGACTGGTGCATCGCTTGGAATCGCTGTCGGCGAGCCGCTTGGGGTCGGCGATGCGCTGGGGCTGGGTGAGTCACTAGGAATCGCTGTCGGTGAGCCGCTGGGAGCGGGATAGCCACTTGGGCTGGGAGCCGGTGAGTCGCTCGGGCTCGGCGTGCCGCTTGGGCTGGGAGCCGGTGAGTCGCTTGGGCTCGGCGTGCCGCTCGGGCTGGGAGCCGGTGAGTCGCTCGGGCTCGGCGTGCCGCTTGGGCTCGGCGACGCGCTCGCCGTTGGTACCATGGTTGGCGTCGGCACTGCGTTCCTTGGCGGTAGCTGGCCCGTGAGATCATCAGGCGTGCCGCAGCCGGACAGCACTAGTCCCGCAATCAGAGTCGCGGTGAAAGAGGCGCGTCGAAAACGCATGTCCAGATCCTTTCTCTACAGTACGTCGCGAACAAGTGCAAGAAAAAAGAGCGACGTACAGATTGACGCTCTTTTTACCGTTGTTAGCTTGTCGAAGATACGGGACCGCGCTTAGGAATTTGGTCCTATCTCTGGGTTTCTGCCGGGGGCGGCGCAGGCAGGTCGCGCAGGATCAGATCGGAGAACGTTTCCCGGCGCTGAAGCACATGCGCCTCGCCATCGCGCACCAGGACCAGCGCTGGACGCGGCACCAGGTTATAGGTGCTGGCCATACTCAGCGTGTACGCGCCGGCAACCGGAATCGCCAGCAGCGCGCCGGGATCAAGCGGTGGCAGCTCTACATCGCGCAGCAGCACATCGCCGCTCTCGCAGTAGCGCCCAACCACCGTCACGTGCTCGCTCGGCGCGGTGGTCATTCGATCTGCACGAACCACAGTGTAGCGAGCCTCATACAGCGCGGGCCGAATGTTATCGCCCATGCCGCCGTCGACCGCAGCAAACGTCCGCACGTCCGGGATCTGCTTGATCGACAGCACCTCGTACAGCGCCACGATCGACCGCGCGATCAAGGAGCGGCCCGGCTCGATCACCAGCTTCGGCAGCGGCATCTGCCGGCGCTCGCAGCCTGTGACCACCGCATTGGACAGCGTTTGCGCGTAGGTCTCGATCTCAGGCGCGGGATCTCCGGCGCTATAAGGAACGCCCAGCCCTCCGCCAGGACTTAGCTCGCGCAGCTGCCAGCCGAAGCGCTCCCGCAGCTCGGCCGCAAACGAGAGCAGTCGCTCGACGCCCAATGCCAGCGGCTCCATCTCCATGATCTGCGAGCCAAGATGCGCGTGCAGCCCAACCAGCTCAAGGCCCGGCGACTGAAGCGCGATCGAGACGGCTTCCAGGGCCATTCCCGTCGCGATCGGCAGGCCGAACTTCGAGTCCAACTGGCCGGTCTGGATATGCGCGTGCGTATGCACATCGACGCCGGGATTGACGCGCAGCAGAATGCGCTGCGGCACGGCCCGAGCGTGTGTCAGCTCAGCCAGCAGTCGCAGCTCGTCCAGGCTATCGACCATGATCCGGCCCACGCCCCAGTCGAGCGCCTGCTCAAGCTCATGCCGGGGCTTGGCGTTACCGTGCAAATGCACATGCTCTAGCGGCACACCGGCATGACGCGCTGTCGCCAGCTCACCCAGCGACACGCAATCCAGGCCCAGGCCCCAGCGCACCACCAGCTGAGCGATCGCCGTGTTGAGTAGCGCTTTGCCCGCATAGTGAACCGCGCTCTCACCAGGGTACGAATGTTGCAGCGCTGAACTGAATTGGGTTGCAGCGTGGCGAAAAGTGCTCTCGTCTAACACATACAGCGGCGTACCGAACTCGCGTGCCAGTGTCACGACATCGCAGCCGCCGATCGCAAGTCGATCGTCTGAGTTGATCGCCGTCGTTAAAGGCCATAATCCTGGATCTTGTGATTGCATATGTGTAACGTACCTACCTGAAAGATTTTGACAGCCGATCGAATAATAAATCGACCATCAAAATATGTTTATGGAGGTTCAAGATTATGTAGAACCGATCACCATTATGTTACTACTGCCTGATACAACTATAGAATTACGGCGTTGTAAACCTGATACGAGTGTTGTGCGAACATCAGGGTGTTTTCACAGTCACTTCATTCTAGGCGAGAATGCTTCTTGTTACAATCGGGACAGTCCGAAACAACAAAACATTCTCACATACGTACATCAGCAGGAGGATAACATGTCACATCGTCGTTCAATGCGCTGGCTGAAACACGGTCTCGCCGTTTCAAGCCTGAGCGCGGTTCTCTTGAGCGCACTCCCGACCCAGGCCGCTCCGTGGAGCAACAATCGCAACAGCTTTGCCTCGCCGCGCTTCGAGCAGGTCTGGCGCGCCGCTGATCTGGCAGTGCAGCAGGGCCAGACCAGCCGCTCCTGGACCTGGGGTCCGAACGCCTGGATCGACTACAAAGAATTTTACAAGCAATCGCCGAGCGGCCTGCGCCAGGTGCAGTACTTCGACAAGGCGCGCATGGAGATCAACAATCCCAGCAATACCAGCGGCCCGCTGGGCGGCGTGACCAACGGCCTCCTGCCGGTTGAGATGATCTCGGGCCGCGTCAAGCTTGGCGATGCCACAACTGAGGCCGAGAACGAGCAGCGCACAGCCGCCGCGATCCCGGTCGCGGGCAACCCGGCCGCCGACAACCCGAACGCGCCGACCTACGCCAGCTTCCGCAACGTCGCCACGACCGATAACGCCTACCGCGATCAGAACAAAGTCGGCCAGCGCATCGGCAGCACCTTTGATAAGAACGGCACGATCGGCTTCCGCCAGGATCTGGCCAATCAGGCCGGCACCGATGTTGTCGCCTACGAGAGCGTGACGGGCCACAACGTGCCGCGCGTCTTCAACGATTTCCGCAACAACCTGCCGGGCGTCTCGGCCCTGGAAGCGTTCGGCTTCCCGATCACCGATCCCTACTGGATCACGGCGCGCGTCGGCAATCAGGACAAGGATATCATGATCCAGATCTTCGAGCGCCGCGTCCTGACCTACACGCCATCGAATCCCGCAGCCTTCCAGGTCGAGATGGGCAATGTCGGCCAGCACTACTTCCAGTGGCGCTACCCTGAGCTGGGCCAGCCCTGGGTCGCGGCCGATCCGAGCCTGCCGATCGCCTTTGCCTCCAAGCGCGACACCACCGAGTTCAACACCTACACCATGGATGGCAACGGCAACGGCCAGAGCGCGATCACCGGCAACGCCAAGGAGACTAACCCGTACTCGATGAAGCGCTCCTGGGACCCGACCAAGACCCGCATCTTCGGCCACAGCCGCCGCTACAACGACAAGGCCCAGCTGGTGAGCATGCGACCGGACGGCAGCGACTTGCAGCGCGTTCTGACCAGCACCGCCAACGATTATAACCCGGCGGTCTCGCCCGACGGCACCAAGGTGGTGTTCACCTCGGATCGCGACGGCAACCAGGATCTCTACATGATCAACCTGGGCAGCACGGCCGAGCCAACCCGCCTGACCGACACGGTCGGCTGTGTCAACCAGTACGCCAGCTGGCTACCCGACGGCTCCGGCATCGTCTACGAGAGCAACTGCCAGGGCGGCAACTACGAGATCTACCGCGCCAACATTGCGTACAACATGGACAAGCGCAATCAGCTGGAAGTGAGCCGACTGATCTCGCCGGTCCCGGCCGAGTCCACACGGCTGACCAACAACACCAGCGATGATCGCTTCCCGCGTGTCTCGCCCGACGGCTCGCTGATCGCCTTCAACAGCAACCGCGACGGCAACCACGAGATCTACACGATGGCGATCGATGGTGGACGCCAGGCACGCATCACGAACAGCAACGGTACCGACGAGGCCGCAACATGGGCGCCGGATGGCAGCCGGCTTGTCTTCCAGAGCAACCGTGACGGCGACTTCGAGGTCTTCATCATGAACCGCGACGGCAACAGCCAGATCCAGCTGACCAACAACGGCAAAGACGATATGTGGGCCATCTGGGCACAGTAATCGATATTCTCACCCATCCACACGGCTCGCGGCTCCTGGAAATTCCAGGAGCCGCGAACTTTTTGTGTGTAGAGGATCAGGCCCTCACCCCCGGCACTCGCGTGCCTCCCCCTCTCCCGCTTCGCAGGCGAGGGGGAACAAAGGCAGCAACAACGATTGACAACAACACGTATGCACAAACTGCAAACACGATTTTAGGGCGTGATAAATCACGCCCCTACGATCTCGTTCTCTCACACAAATTGTAAAACCTTTATCTGCTGTTCCTTTACCCACAGGGCACCCGGTTCTGGGTTCTGGGTTCTAGGTTCTTTTCTAGATTTCCCGCCGCATCAAGCCAGCAGCCGCCTCCAGCAGCTTGGTCTGGCGTTCGGCGGGAACGTTTTTAGTCTGCAAATAGAGCTCCAGCGCGCGCTGCGGCGTCAGGCCGTCGCGGACCTGCTCGGCAACCTCCGCGAAACGCCCACGCGTGGTGCGCTCAACCTCAAGCGCGATCGCCGCGACCACATGCGCGCCCTCCGCCTCGAGCTGAGATCGCAGCGCCTTGTCGTCGATCGTCTGCCGCTGCGCCAGCGTACAATCGACGAGCACGCGCACTACCGCGTCTTGCACGTTATGCTTCCCGATCGCTCGGCGGATGCGCTCCTGCGGATCGGGGCTCTGCCGCACATCCACGCGGATCGTGACAAAGGGCCGCGCGTTCAGCTCGACAAACTTCCAGCTGGTGTTGTTCTTCTCGACATCGGCGATCACAAAACCCTTGGACTCGTGCTCTTCACCAAAGTCGATGCGCTCAATGCTGCCGGGATAGACTACCGGCGGCTGCGTGCCCAGCGCCTGGTGCTTATGAATATGCCCCAGCGCCACATAGTCGATGCCGGGCAGCGTGAGCAGCGAGCGCGGGATCACCAGGTCGTGACCCAGCATCACGCTGCGCTCAGCGCCGTAGGTTGCGCCGCCGACCGTGCCGTGAAACGTCAGCACCGTGGGAATCGTCGGATCGAGTCGCTCGACGATGTTCTCGATCCAGCGGCTGACCCGGCTGAGCATTTCGGTTTCCAGCGCGTTCATCGGCAGCCCGATCATCTCGTCTTTGGTCAGCAGCGCCTGCCGATTGAGCCAGGGAATAGCGATCATCTGAATCGGGCCGTGCTGCGTATTGATCACATGAAAGCGCATTTTGGACGCGATCGTTACGCCTTCGATCTCAAGCGTATCGAAGATCTCGACGGAGTGAGCGCGAGTGTTGGTAGCAGGAGCGTCATGGTTGCCGGTGAGAATAAAAACCGGCAGACCAGCGCGCACCAGCCGGTTAATGCGGCGGGCAAACTCGCGCTGATGCGTGGGATTCGGGGTGCGATTCTTGTAGATGTCACCAGCAATCAGCACCAGATCGATCTGCTCGTGGGCGAGAACGTGGTCCAGAACCTCGTCGAAGCGATGGAGATAATCTTCCAGGCGGCTGTGCAGACCAGTCTGAGGATTGAGAAACCCGTAGTTTTCCATGCCGATATGAATATCGGCCAGATGTAACAGTTTTGGCATGATTTCCTGCCCGACGAAAGGCCAATTCCGGGGACCAGATGGGCGCATGGCAACAGCGCCATTGGGGCCGACCGCCGGCATCGCGGTTCTTAGCAAATATTTAAGATCGTTCGGTATTATACTACGTTATACAGCAGAATTCAGAGAAAGCGTGCATAACCAGCTCAATGGCTGAGGAGTTTAAAGCATGAAGCGTGTTGTATCGTGGCGACCGCCGCTGTGGCTGGTAGCTGTGTTGATGGGCTGTACGCTGGCGCTGGGCACCGGCGCAGGATACGTGCAGGGCGCGGCCAGCTCCGGCCAGTGTACCGAGGCCGCCGATGTATGCCAGAAATTCAGCAATTTTTGGAAGGTGTGGAATATCGCCGAGAACGAGTTTCTCGATCCCTCGGCGATCGACCATGACGAGATGATCAGCGGCGCGATCAACGGCATGCTCGACACGCTCAACGATCGCGGACACACGCGCTACAACACGGCCGAAGAATACCAGGAAGAGCGCGAAGATCAGCAGGGCCGCTACGAGGGCATCGGCGCGTACATCAACCAGATCGGCGATTATCCGTCGATCACGTCGCCGATCGAGGGCTCGCCCGCCGAGGCTGCCGGTATTGAGGCCGGCGATATTATTCTCAAGATCGCCGGCGAGGACGCGCTGGGTATGACCGTCGATGATGTTGTCGATCGGGTGCGCGGCGAGCCGGGAACCAGCGTCACACTTCAGGTGCGCCACCTCGACGAGGAGCTGCCGGTCGACATCACGATCACGCGCGCGGCGATCCGCATACCGGCCGTGACCTGGACGATGCTGCCGGGCAACGTCGCGCAGATTCGGCTGTCGCAGTTTTCGCAAAACGCCAAGACCGAGATGCGCACAGCGCTGGAAGAGGCGCGCGAGGCCGGCGCGCAGAAGCTGATCCTGGATCTGCGCAACAATCCCGGCGGCCTGCTCGACCAGGCGATCAGCGTAACCAGCCAGTTCCTGCCCGAAGACGAGGTAGTGCTGCGTATCCGTGGCCGTGACGGCGAAGAAGAAGTCTATAAGGCTAACGAGTCCGATCCCGAGCTGGACCTGCCGATGGTCGTGCTGATCAACAGCGGCTCGGCCTCGTCGTCGGAGATCTTCGCCTCGGCGCTTCAGGATCACGGCCGCGCCACAATCATCGGCGTGCAGACGATCGGCCTGGGCACCGTGATTACGCCGGTTCCGCTGGAAGACGGCTCGGCGGTCTATATCGGCACGGCGGAGTGGCTGACGCCGAACAGCCGCAAGCTCCGGCACGAGGGCGTCAAGCCCGACATCACGGTTGCGCTGCCCAGCGGCGTGCAGGCGATCACGCCGACGACGGCACGCAGGCTCACACCCGCCGAGATCCTGGAGACCAAAGATGTGCAGATCCAGCGCGCGCTGGGACTGCTGGGTGTGACGGCGGCTCAGGATCAGCCGACCAGCATCGTGCCACGCTAATCGATCCTATTCGGTCAGGCAGCAGCGGCGAGAAGTTCTCGTCGCTGCTTCTTTGTGTGGTAGTGATTGATAGTGATGATAGAATAGCGGCGCAGCGCAAAAGGCGCGATGATTAAGAGGGATTAACCATGAGTGAACTGGCAGGGAAAGTCGCACTTGTGACCGGCGGCGGTCGCGGAATCGGCCGTGCGACTGCGTTAGAGCTAGCCCGACGAGGCGCGCAGGTTGCGGTCGCGGCACGCAGCAAAGCCGAAATCGACGCTGCGGTGGCCGAGATTCAGCAGGCGGGCGGCACAGGGCTGGCGGTGCAGGCGGATCTATCGAACAGCGCGGCGGCGCTCAAGCTGATCGAGGATGTGCAGCGCGCGCTGGGGCCGATCGGCGTGCTGGTGAACAATGCGGCGGCGATCGGGCCGTTTGGCGCGACCTGGGAGCTGAGCGGCGATGAGTGGGAGCGCGCGAACTGGATCAATCTGGTAGCGCCGTTCAGGCTCTCGCAGGCAGTGCTGCCGGGCATGATCGAGCAGGGCTGGGGCCGGATCATCAATATCTCGTCGGGCGCGGCGCGCACACCGCTGGAAAACGCCGGTCCGTACTCGGTCTCGAAGGCCGGCCTGGACATGCTGACCCGGCAGCTGGGATTGGAGCTGGAAGGAACGGGCGTGGCGGCGATCTGCGTTTATCCCGGCGTGGTCGATACCGTGATGCAGACGGCGATCCGTGAGCAGCCGGCCGAGATCGTGGGCGAGAACATTGTCAACACCTTCCAAAACTTCTACAACAGCGGCAGCCTGCAAAACCCGGAGCGGCCGGGACGGCTGATCGCGGCGCTGGCGGATGCGGACGGAGCCCGATTTAGCGGCCAGATCGTCGACATCTACGGCGACGAGGCGATCGCCATTCTCGACGGGCAGAGCTAGGCTCGCTCTTCCGGATATGGCTGGATCGGCGCGGGCTGGAACATCCCGTTGGATTGGCAGATCCAGGCGCAGAGATAGCGCGGCGCTCCACGCTCGACGGCGATGATCAGATACAGATAGCCGGGCCAGGCGTCACGCCGATCGTGGGGTGAAGGCAGCGCGCCGCCGCTGGGGTGACTGTGGTAAAAGCCCAGGATCTCGTCACCGGCAGCGCGCGCCTGAGCATCGGCCTGGAGCAGCGTCTGCGCGTCGAGCAAGAAATGCCGCTGTGGCTGTGTATGCAGGTTGTGGCCAGGGACGATGGTATGCACAATCATCTGTGGCGCGCGCCGGCCGATCAGAACGCCGCAGATCTCGGCGGTCGATCCGGCGGCAGCTGCCAGCATGGCGTCTATGTGCCAACATTGAATCTGCATCTTGCCCGTCTGAGCACGCAGGCGCGGGGGGGGTAAACCGGGGAAAAAGCCCCCCCCCCCCAAAGTTCTGGGGGAGCTGGTGGTGGGGCCGGCGCTAACCCCCCAGACCCC
>DASWTW010000476.1:0-61027 GCA_036401895.1 Herpetosiphonaceae bacterium
CAGGGCGACGACAGATCGTGTCCATCGCCGATGCGCCGATGCACCACACCCGTAGCTGGTGCGCCGTGCGCTCTGCCGGACTTGCCGGACTGTTGCACCACATGCGTCAGCTCATGGGCCAGCAAGCTTTTGCCCGCGCTCGAAACAGGTGTGTACTGGCCGGCGCCGAAGACAATCTGGTTGTCGACGGTAAACGCCTGCGCCGAGATCGACGAGGCTGCGCTGGCCGCAAGCGCATCGGTATGCACGCGGACCTGGCTGAAATCATGACCAAAGCGCGGCTCCATGAAGGCGCGCGTCGCCGGGTCGAGCGGCTGGCCGCCTGAGCGCAGCGTCTCATGTACGATCGGCGGCGCTTCGGCTGCTCCCTGATGCTGCTCCCGAACGCGCGCCGGCTGGATGTGCTTGTGCGCTGTCTGCTGGCCTTTGCAGCTGGAGCATTTGCCGCCACAGCTACACGACGTGGAGGCCGGCGGCTCGGACATATCGGTCACCTCGCGGGAGACACGCTCGGCCTCCTGCTCGAAGCGATCGCCGGGCGTGTTGACCATCAGCCTGGCCTGAAGCCGGAGCGGCGCATCGGCGTAGACCGACGTGCGGCTGAAGTCATGGCCCGCGTGTGCTGTATGGGCTTCGCCGTTGGTGTGGGGCAGCGGCGAGGCGGCTTGATTGTTGGTGGGCTGTGTGCGTAGGCTAGAGCGGAGTGGGGCGCTGTGGTGAGTCTGACCCTGCTTCCGGGTATGTGTATGCATAAACGGCTTTCCTTCCAAAGAAGGCTTTACGCCGGAACTCGACCATAGCTCATTGTAGCACTCTCCGAATCCCGGTTCAAGATCGTGCGACCGGCTGTGCTGCATCAAACAGCAAAAACGCCCCGGCCAAAGCATGACCAGGGCGTGACGTAGATCGTTTTCTCGCAGCGGAACGCGGGCTCAGCGCGATGTGGCGTAATGTTTGTGCTCACGCTGCGACGACCTGTCCTCGGCCGCGCTGTGTGACTGGTCGTCGCCGGTGAGGATCGCGCCGTCGGCCGCCATGAGCAGCATACTGCCGATCACCAGCACCAGGCCGGCCAATCCTGCCAGCCCCACCACGATCGAGCTGAGCGCCTCGAACTCGCGGAACAGGCCGATGCTGATCGGAATCAAACAGCCGACCAGCAGGCTGCACATCACCAGCAGCGTGCCCAGACTGCGCCGCTGCGCTCTCCAGCGCTGCATCTGTCCCGCCAGACCAGCCGCCGGCTCCGCGTGGCGCAGAATCCGGCCGATTTGTTGGACGTCGAGGTTGCACTCATGGCAGCGGGTAGCCGTAGCGGCAAGATGGGTCGCGCATTGTGGACAGTACATACGCCTTCTCTTCTTCGATGTCGCCGTGATACAGTGTTCAGGCATCACAGCCAGATCGAACATAGCATGGCCTCGCCTGCCTCAGACGAGAGCCCTGTTCTACGATACGACTGGAGCAGCCCAAGTGTTGCAGCCGATGCGCAGTGAAATTTTGCGCCAGCTCAAACAGACTCGGCGTGCAGTCGCTCCTCGATCTCCGCGATCGCCTGAGCTGTGCTCTGAAACAGGATCGCATGAATGCCCAGCTCACGAGCAGCCGCGACATGCGGCGCGTGATCGTCGAGAAAGACGATCTCGTGAGGCTGCACGCCCAGGCGCTCACAGGTTAGCTCAAAGATACGCCGATCCGGCTTGGCGAGTCCTTCCTCGTGCGAGTAGATGAGCAGATCGCACAGGTTGCCGAACTGGTAGTGCGCGTGCTCCTTGTCACGCGCGCCGACAAAGCTGTTGCTCAGGATCGCGGTCTTGTAGCGCGGGCGTAGGCCGGCGAAGTAAGCTGTCAGCTCGACGTTTAGCGTGCCGAGATATTCTGCCCACAGATCGTGCATCAGCTCGGCCACACGCGCCGGCTCCAGCCCCAGAATCTCGCCGATGCTCTGCTCGACCTCGGCCTCGGAGATCGTGCCGAGGCTGCCGCCGTGCCACACATGCCCAAGCCGCCGGCCTAGCTCGCCCGGCTGGAGCTGAAGCTCGGCCTCCCACCTCGCGGGCCATCCGGTCGTGGGCGTGATCTCCAGCACGCCGCCAATATCAAAGACAACTGCCCGAATGGTCATCGATTCATGCCTTTCCACAACGAGGCGGCGAGGACATGCAGGCGGCGCTGAATGTTAGCCACGCAGGACGCCCAGCCCTTGACGGATTTCGCCCAGATGGTAGGCGGTATGCACGACGATCGCCAGCGCGCCGGCCAGCTCATCTTCGCCGTTCCACGTTTCCAGGCTTTCAAAGAGCGATCGCACCTGCTGGTAGGTTTCGTGAAGCTGCCGGCGCTGATCGTCCCACTCCGCCGGCGATACGGTGGTCACTTTTTGCCAGCTGCCCGGCCAGTCGAGCGACTCCGGCGGCTGCCCGCGTATGTAGGCGGAGAGCACTTCCAGGTAGTAGCGCACGTGATAGACCTGCGCCGCGATACTGGCGCACTGGCTTGAGATCGGCCGAGATGCCTCATCCGCCGTGACGGTTGCCAGCGTCTCGAAGAGCGAGGTGCCGCGATCGAGATAGATACCGTTGACCTTCTCGAACGTCTCGTCCAGGATGTCAAAAAAATCGGTTTTCCAGCGCTGAGTGTCGATGGTTGCTGCCATTGATCTTCCTCCATTATCCCGGCCAGTGTAGCAGAGGCGACCGGAAGAAAGATGCGACCAATGGACAAGAAAAGGTTTATTTCATGAGTCAATAGAGGCTTGACGCGTGGATTCAATCGAAGCGGTCGATCAGGAAGTTGATCTCGGTCAGCTCCTGGAAGCCGACCTGGCGCAGGATTGGCTGCGACTGTGGGCCGGCCCGCGTGACGGCAACCGGCGTGCCGCGCTCGGCCGCATCGTGCCAGCGGGCGGCGACCAGCGCACGGTACGCGCCGCGACCACGGGCGCTCGGCCGGGTCGAGCCCGAGTGCAGCATGACTCCGGCGTCGGTGAAGAGCGCGGAGGCCGCAGCGATCGGCTGGCCGTCGATGGAGGCGATGTAGCGCACGAACTGCTGCTGCGCCAGGTCGTGGCTGCCTTCGCGCTCGATGCGCTCAAGCTCGGCGTCGAGCCGGTCCAGCATCCCAAAGACCTCGTGCGTGATGGTGACGTACGCGCGAAAATCGGCGATGCTCGCGACTCGCGAGACCACGATCTCAGGCGGCGGAGGTGGCGGCGGCGTGCGCAGCGCCATGACCACCGCCAGCGGCGGAGTGGCGGGAGTCATTCCCAGCGAACGCAGGCGCTCGATCAGATCGGCGGGCGTGGCCGAGCGCGCGACTTCCCACATCAGTGCGTGGCGGCCATGCTCACGGGCGCGAGCGCGAATCTCGGCGATCGTCGTGTCGACGGCTGCGGGCGACAGGCGCAGATACTGAACACTGTTGAGGCGCGGATCATCGCCACGGCCCAGAAAGAGCACGTAGCCAGTCTCGACGAAGAGGCGCTCGTCGTCGCCGATCGGCTCGTAGGCGTTGGAAGCCTCGGCCAGGCGCAAGATCGCGGCGTTGTCGGTCAGGTCGCTCATCGGTGATCGATCCTGTTACTTGATCGAATCGGGCTCAGGGCAGCGGATGCCAGAGCAGCGAGAGCACGATCGCGAGCGCGGCCAGCAGCGCGCCGAACGCGGCGAAGGCTACGCTGATCTCGGTGACCTCGTGCGCGGTGATCAGCGAGGTCGGCAGGCTTTCGAAGACGCTCTGAAGCTGCTCGGAGCTTTCGGCGGTGTAATATTTGCCGCCGGTCATATCCGCCACTTGCTGAAGCGTGGCCTCGTCGATGCCTCTGCGAAATCTGCCGCCGCCGGCCCACGGATCGCGGGCGAAGGGATCGCGGCCCCAGTTGCGCTCGCCCGGAATCTCCGAGCCGTTCTCGGTGCCGAAGCCGATCGTGTAGACGCGCACGCCGCGATCACGCGCCTGCTGAGCGGCCTCGACCGGCGGCATCCCGGTAGTTGCCACGCCATCGGTGAGCACGACGATAATCTCGGGAGCGTACGCGCCCTCCGGCACCGGCTCAACCACCACCGATCCATCGGTATCGCTCGGCTTGACGTTGGGATCGACCTCGGCGATCACATCCAGCGACTTGAGAATGCCGCTGCCGATCGCTGTGCCCCGGCCCGTGGTCAGGCTGGCGATCGCGTCTTCGAGCGCTTCCTGATCCGTAGTCGGCGGCTGGATCATCTCGGCGAAACCGGCGAACGCCACGATGCCGATGCGTGTGCTCGACGATTGCTGCTCGATAAACGACAGCGCGGCGGCCTCGGCGGCATCCAGGCGGCTCGGCGCGATGTCGGTCTGCAACATGCTGCGCGAAACGTCGAGCGCCAGAATAATGCTGGTCTGGTTAGTCGGCACCGCGACGATCGACACCGGACGGCTGAGCGTGAGCACCAGGCTGGTCACGGCCAGCATAAAGAGCGCGAAGGGCAGATGACGGCGCAGCCACGAGTGGCGCGGCAATGCCGCGCGAACCAGGCTCAGGCTGGAATAGCGCACCGCGAAGCGCCGCCGCCGTCGCAGCATCCAGATATAGGCCGCGATCATCAGCGGCACGATCGCCAACAGCAGCAGAAATTGGGGCCAAAGCCAGCTCATCTACGCCTCCACATCTACCCGCTCATCCCGGCTGTGTACGATCACGGCACACGGCTGAACCACAGAAACGAACACGTGCCGCCGATCAGCAAGATCAGGAGCCCAACGCCCGCGAAGAGCGCCGTCACCTCGGTTTCTTCCGGCCGGACCACCAGCTGGAGCTCGATGTTCTCGTAAATCGCCCGCAGCTCCTCCTGGCTCTCGGCATTGTAATACGCGCCGGCCGTCAGATCGGCGATCTGCTGTAACGTTTCTTCGTCGAGCTGCGTGTGAACAGTGAAGCCCTCGACTTCAAGGTCGATTCCCTCAGCGCTGCCGATACCGACCGTGTACACGCGCACGCCGCGATCTGCCGCCAGCTGCGCGGCCTCTAGCGGCTCCGGCGGCCCGGTATTCTCGCCGTCCGTGAGCAGCACAATCGCGGTCGAGGTGTCCGAGCCCGGCGCAACCGGCGCCGGCGTCGGCGTGGGCGTTGGCGTCAGCGTGCTGTACAGCCGCTGATCGTCTTCGGCGTGGGCGTCGGCGTCCAGCGTGTTGAGCGAGGCCAGGATGCCCTGCCCCAGCGACGTGCCGCGCTGCGGTGTGATGCGGTTGATCGCCCCGAGAATCGCTGCCTGATCGTTGGTCGGCGCCTGCACAGCCAGGCCGTTATCGCTGAACGCCACCACGCCGATCCGCACGGTGCTGGGCTGGCGCTGCACAAAATCGCGCGCCACGGTCTTGGCTGCCTCCATGCGCGTCGGCTGGAGATCGGTTGCCGCCATGCTGCCGGAAACATCGAAGGTCAGAATCACTGTGCCCTCGACGCGCGGCAAGCTCACCACGGTCTGCGGTCGGGCCAGCGAGAGCAGCAGAATCGTGAGCCCGGCCAGAAACAGCGCCGGCGGAATATGCCGCCGCGCGCCCAGGCGGCTACCGCCCGCGCCCTGTACAAATCCCAGGCTGCCGTAGCGCTCAAGCACAAGCCGTCGTCGCCGCTGGAGCCTGACGTAGAGCCAGACGACCAGCGGGATCACCAGCAGCAACAGCAGCATGATCGGCCAGATAAACGACATAGGCACACTCACATCACGTTCGGCGCTGCCGCCGTAATGTCGCGAAACGCACGATCGCCCGCACCAGATCCTCCTCGGTCGAGAGCGCCAGCGCATCCACGCCCGCGCGCTTGAACGCCGCGCTCAGCGCTGCCTCGCGCTGCTGGGCCGCCTCACGGAAGCGCTGGCGGAATTTTTTGTCGTGCGTGTCCACATAGATCTGCTCGCCGGTCTCGGCGTCCTCCATCAGCAGCAGCCCGATGTCGGGCAGCTCGATCTCGCGCGGGTCCCACAGGCGGATCGCCAGCACGTCGTGGCGCCGGCTGAGCACGTTGAGCGGTCGCTCCCAGCCGGGCTCGCTGATGAAATCCGAGATGATAAAGATCAGCGAGCGCTGCTTGATCGAGTTCAGCCCGGCCTCCAGCAGCGGCGTTAGATTGGTAAACGGCGCTTTGGGCAGGCGCGGCTGCTTGAGCAGATCGTTGAGCAGCCGCAGCACCTGGAGCCGTCCGCCGCGCGCCGGGATCGGGCGCTCGACACGTCCGCCGTAAAAGACTGCGCCCACACGATTGCCGTGTCGCGTGAGCAGCCGCGCCAGCGTGGTCACGAAATCGATCAGCATGCTGCGCTTCAGGCTCTCGACCGCGCCGAAATCCATCGACGGGCTGAGATCGAGCAGAAACCAGGCCGTGATCTCGCGATCTTCGACGTACTGCCGCACATAGGGCGTGTTCATGCGCGCCGTGACGTTCCAATCGATGTAGCGAATATCGTCTTCCGGCTGATACTCGCGCAGATCGGCAAAGTCCAGGCCATAGCCATAGAACAAGCTGCGATAATCGCCTTGCAGCAGGCCGTCCAGCCGCCGGATCACCTTCCAGTCCAGGCGCTGGAGAATCCGCTCAGGCGTTTGTGCGGATGTTGGCATACTCATGCAGCGGCACCTTTGGCATCGGCGTGCGATCAAGAATTTTATGCAGCAGATCGTCCGCGCTCACATTGTCCGAGAGCGCCTCGTACGAGAGTACCAGCCGGTGACGCAGCACATCCAGCGCGATGTCCTGCACGTCTTGCGGCAGCGCATACTTGCGGCTGCGCACAAAGGCCAGCGCTTTCGCCGCCAGGATCAGGTTGATCGAGGCGCGCGGGCTGGCACCGAACATAATGTACGGCGCAACTTCTTTCAAACCGTGCTCGGCGGGCTCACGGGTGGCGGTGACCATCCGAATAGCGTACTCCATCAGCGCCGGGTCGACATAAATCCTGGTGACGGCCTGCTGGAGCGCCAGGAGATGCTGGGTGGTCAGCACTTTTTGTATGCTCTCGACAAAGCCCGTCATGCGCTCGACGATCACAAATTCTTCGGTCGGCGTGGGATAGCCGACCAGCACTTTGAGCATAAAGCGATCGACCTGAGCCTCGGGCAGCGGATAGGTGCCCTCGGTCTCGATCGGGTTTTGCGTGGCCAGCACCAGAAACGGATTCGGCACGCGGAAGGTCTCGGTGCCGATCGTGACCTGGCGCTCCTGCATTACTTCGAGCAGCGCGCTCTGGACCTTGGCCGGCGCGCGGTTGATCTCGTCGGCCAGCAGCAGATTAGTAAAAACCGGACCAAACGAGGTTGTGAATTCGCCGGTCTTCTGGTTGTAGATGCGCGTGCCAACCAGATCCGCCGGCACGAGATCCGGCGTGAACTGGATGCGCTTGAACTCGCCGCCGATCGCCTCGGCCACGGTCTTGATCGTCATGGTCTTGGCCAGGCCCGGCACGCCTTCGACCAGGATATGCCCGCGTGCCAGCAGCGCCACGACGATTCGCTCCAGCAAATGGTCTTGCCCGACGATAACCTTCTTGACCTCGTATAACACCCGCTCCATCGGCCCGTGTCCGATATTGGTTGGCTGCTCCATCCGCGATCTCCTTCAATGCCTGCGCTCCGGCAAAACCTGTACGGCGCGTTCGTCGCGATTGTTTGATCAGTAGGGCGGCAGACCGGCGGCGGTGCCCGCAACCGTGATCGGCACCGCAAAGCCCAGGCCGATAAACACTTCCTGCTCGGTCGGGTTGACCAGCCCGGCGACAATTCCGATCACCTGGCCGTCGCGATTCAGCAGCGGGCCGCCGGAGTTGCCGGGATTTACCGCAGCATCGATCTGGATCAAGCCCGTAAGCCGCTGCTCGCTGTTTTTGGGCTGGAATGAACGGTCGAAGCCGGAGATCACGCCCGCGCTCATCGAGCTATAGAGGCCCAGCGGATGCCCGACGGCGTAGACCTCGTCGCCGATATGCATGGCGTTGGGGTTGCCCAGCGTGGCCGGTACAAGCAGCTCCGGCGGCTGGTTCGCGCGCAGCACCGCGATGTCGTTCTCAGGCTGCTCCGCCGTCACCGATGCGCCCGACTCGGTGCCGTCGGCGAAGGTCAGCTTAATTTCGGTCGCGTCCTCGACCACATGCAGGCTGGTCAGAATATCGCCTTGATCGCTGACGATCACGCCGCTGCCGACGCCGCGCGCGACCTCGCCATTTGTGCCCGCCCCCTCGACCTGGATCAGCACCAGCGAGGGCTGGATCAGCTGGTAGACCTGCGCCGAAAAGGCCGGCGGCGGTGTTGCCGAGGCCATCACCTGCGCGATCGTATCGTTGACATCGCGGGTTGTCAGCGGCGTAGGGCCGGGATTGATCACGCTATACAGCAGCACGGCGACCAGCGCGGCGACGACGCCGGCAGCAAACACGATTACGCTCAGGACATGAGCGCGAAATCGTTGCAGACCGCGTCGCCACACATCAACTCGTGAAACAGCCCGTTCGCTTAAGCTCATTACCACTCCTGAGGAAAAGCCATCTACGCGCAGCCAAGCTCCTGCCGCGCGGAATGATCATCAGGCGATGACATCGCTCGCTTACTTATCTAAGTATAGTCCTTGTCTTTAAAACATACCAGCGCCATGTTTAGAAATCGTTTAGAAGTCCTGAGAAAATCATGAGAATTTGACGTAACAACATCAAGATCACGCTACTGCTCCTGCCAGGCCAGAATCACTTCCAGCGCATCACGCGCCAGCACATTCGGATCGACGACCGCCTGGTTGAGCCCCAGCGCGATCGTGATCTGGCTCTCGGGCACGCGCCACACCGCCGAGCGGAAGCCCGCGATGCCGCCGATGTGCCCGAACACGGTGCTCAGGTTGTCCGGGCGCGGCTCGCCGTTAGGCCCTGGCCCGACTGAAAGATTGGCGAGCATAACGCCCAATCCATACTCCAGCTCGGGCATGTCGTACGCGCCGCCGGTGTCGATCGTCGTCGTCATCGTCGTCAGCGACTCCTGGTTCAGCAGACGGCCGGTGAAGAGCCCATCTATAAACAGGCGCAGGTCGTCAACCGTCGAGACGATATTGCCGGTCGCGAACACAAACGTCATCGATACGTCGGAGCGTGCCGACGCGCCGATGTAGCCGTGCGCCATGCTGGTTCCGAAGCGCTCGGTGGTGGCGAAAACCGTGTGCGAGAGTCCCAGCGGCTCGAAGATGCGCTGGCGCATCTCCTCCGCCAGCGGCCTGCCGGTCACCGTTTCCACGAGAATGCCCAGGATGACATAATTAGTGCTGGCGTATTTCCAGGCTCCCTCGGTGCCGGGCTCGAAGGCCGCGCCGAACTGATCGACCATATCGACCAGCTCGTCGGGTGTGTAGACGCGATCGGGGTCCTGGTAGGCTTCGACAAAGAAGCGCGAGTCTTCGAGATAATCGAAGACGCCCGAGGTATGGCTCATCAGGTGGCGTACGGTTGTGCGCTCGGCCAGCGGCGTGATCTGCGGCAGATAGGTGCCGATCGGCGCGTCGAGATCGATCTTGCCTTCTTCCACCAGCTGGAGCACAATCACCGCCGTAAACATCTTGGTGATGCTTGAGATATGGATCAGCGTCTCGGGCTGCATCGGCCGGCCGTCGCTGCGATCAGCGATGCCGCTGGCTCCGCTCCAGGACTGGTAGCCGGGAATATTGACCGACAGCACCGCGCCGGGACTATCGCCACGGGCTACGCTTTCGTCGAGCACAGCCTGAAGCTGTGCTACCAGCGCCGGATCGAGCGGCTGCGGAACGGCGGTCGGCGCTGCCTCGGGCGCGGACGCAGCAGTGGGAGCCTCGGGCACAGAGGCAGCTTCAGGCGCTGACGCAGCCTCAGGCACGGACATTGTCCCTGAGGCGACAATGGTTGCTTGCGGCGTCGTGACCGGTGGCGTGCGCGTTGGCGCCGACGCGATCGACGGGATGATCCGCTCGCCGACGTCGGTCGACGGGGAGGCGTCCTGCGCTGAGGTTTTAGGCGTGACGCGATCGGAGGAGGCGACGCCTAGCGACAGCAGCAAGAACAGCGGGACAAGCAGCATCAGCCAGCGCAGGCCGGCGGCGGTGCTACGTTGAGAAGAACCAAGAACCGAGAACCAAGAACCGAGAAGCGAGAAGCGAGAGCCTTGAACTTGGGCACCGTGCGTTTGCCACCAGTGGCTCATGATCCGTCCAGCCGCGCCGTGGCGGAACGGCATTTCCACGTAGCGATACGACAGCTCGACCAGGACGATCGTAATCGCCAGGCGCAGGCCCAGCGCCGGCAGCACGTCGAGCGGCAGATCGATCAACGGCCGCGTGACCATGAAGATCGGCCAGTGCCACAGGTACAGCCCATACGAGCGCAGCCCGATCCAGCGCAGCGGAGCCAGGCCCAGCAAACGCGGCATGATTCGGGCGCCGGGATGTGTCAGCGCCGCGATCACAATGAGTGTCAGGATGTCGATCAGCGTGAAGCCGCCCCGGTAGAGCAGCGAGTGGCGCTCCGAAACCCAGATGAAGCAAGCGATCAGCGCGACGAGCGCCAGCAGTCCAGCGCCGTCGAGCAGCCAGGCCAGCCGGCGGCTGCGCTCGGTCGTTGCGCCGGTGGGCGTCCATACTAGCGCGAGCGCCGCGCCAAGCAGCACGCCGCCGGCGCGCGTATCGGTTCCGTAGTAGATGCGCGAAGGATCGCCGCCGGGCTGGTAGAGCCAGGCCATCAGCATCGCGCTACCGATCGCGGTGACCAGGACCAGCAGGAGAAAGCCTTTTTTCCGCAGCAGGCGCATTCCGGCGAAGAAGATCAGCGGCCACAGCAGATAAAACTGCTCTTCGACGGCCAGCGACCACAGGTGCTGGAGCAGCGAGGGCCGCACCAGCGGATCGAAGTAGGCCTGTCCGCTGGCGATCAGGCGCCAGTTCATGACGTAGCCCAGCGCCGCCAGCATATCGGCGCCCAGCTCGATACGCTCTCCGCGCAGCAGGACGGCCGCGATCAGCAGCGTGCCGAGCAGCATCACAAACAGCGCGGGCAGCAGCCGGCGCGCGCGGCGCAGCCAGAACTCGCGCAGATCGATCCGGCTGTGCTGGTTCCACTCAGCCAGCAGCAGCGAGGTGATCAAAAAGCCGCTGAGCACAAAAAACGACTCGACGCCGAGAAAGCCCCCAGAGATCGGCAGGTCGGCGTGGTAGAGCAGCACGGCGATGACCGCCAGCGCCCGCACGCCGTCAAGGCCCGGAAGATATGGCAATCGTGTCTCGTTGGGGGCGGGTGAAGCTCCCGCTGTTGTCTGCTGCTGTGACACGTCGTCGATCCTCCAACTAACGCTGCGCGGCCACTGAGCGCTGCCGGCTCACGTGACGCACTGACTCGGCGGTTTGTGTGCTACGAGTGCCAGCTGTTGCTTGGCGGAAACGCTCTCCGCTCCTCCTGCCTAAGCCTCAGGCGAAGACGCAAGATCATTGTCTGCGCGCTGACCCTGGGTCGATTCGCGGGGAACTGCTCGACCGTGTTTCCAGGACTGGCGCACCTTAGTTAGCATCCTGCGTACCATCGGTATGCGCAGCACCAGCAAGCCGCCCACGATCGCGCCATACAGCAGCGGCTCGCGCACGTCGGCCTTCACCAGCCAGACGTAATGTACGATCGCCAGCAGCGCCGCCGCGTACACCAGCCGATGCAACTGCTTCCAGCGCTTGCCCAGCCGCCGCTGAAAGCCTTTCGTCGAGGTGATCGCCAGCGGCAGCAGCAGCAGAAACGCGGCGAAACCGACCAGCACGTAGCGCTTTTCAATGATCGCCTCGCGCAGCAGCGCCGGATCGAGTCCGTAGTCCACGGCCGCGAAGTTCAGCAGATGCAGCGTCGTGTACGCGAACGCATACAGTCCCAGCGGCCGGCGCAGCGTGAGCGCCTGCCGCAAGCCGAACACCGTGTTCAGCGGCGTGCATACCAGCGACAGCACCAGCAGCACCAGCGCGATCTTGCCTGTGCGCTGGCTGATCTCCTGGATCGGATTGACCGTCAGGTTGTTGTTCAGCGCATCCCAGACCAAGATCGCCAGCGGCACCAGCGCGCCGACGTGGGTCGCTATCCGCAGCCAGTTGAGCGATAAACGGCGCATCAGAAGTTTTCCTTGAGGTCCATCCCGTCGTAGAGATGGGCCACCTGCTCGGCATAGCCGTTGAAGCGCAGCGTTGGTCGCCGGCTCAGCTCGCCGATGCGGCGCTCGCTGGACTGCGACCAGCGTGGATGCGGCACGTCCGGGTTGACGTTGGCGTAGAAGCCGTACTCATTCGGCGCGGCGGCCATCCACAGCGATTTCGGTGGCTGATCGACTAGATCGATCTTGACGATCGATTTGATGCTCTTGAAGCCATACTTCCACGGCACGACCAATCGCAGCGGCGCGCCGTTCTGGGGCAGCAGCTGCTTGCCGTAGAGCCCGGTAGCCAGGATTGTGAGATCGTTCATAGCCTCGTCGAGCCGCAGCCCCTCGACATAGGGCCAGCGAAAATAATCGTCGCGCTGGCCGGGCATCTCCTCTGGCCGCTCCACGGTCTCGAAGCGCACATAGCGGGCGGTGGAAGTCGGAGCCACGGCGGCCAGCAGCTTGCCCAGCGAGAAGCCCTGCCACGGAATCACCATCGACCAGCCCTCGACGCATCGTAGCCGGTAGATGCGCTCCTCAGAGGGAAACTGCTTCATCAGATCTTCGATCGCGAAGGTCTGCGGCTTCTCGACCATCCCGCCTACCGCGAGCGTCCAGGGCGTGGTTTGAAAATCTTTGGCCAGCTCGGCCACGCCTTCCTTGTCGACCGTGAACTCGTAGTAGTTGTTGTAGCTGGTCACCGCCTCGTATGAGGTTAGCTCATCGCCCAGCTCGTCGGCGGTGCCGCTGGTCGTTCCGGGTCCCTCTGTCGCCGCTGGTGCGGAGCCTGATTCGGTAGCTGTGCTGCCGCAGGCGCTGAGCACCCAGGCTCCGGCTACGAGTGTGCCGAACTGGCGCATAAACGCCCGGCGCGAACGATAAAGATGTTCGGGAGTAATCTCAGATGAGGGTATCTTATCCATACCGTTGTTCCCTTCATGAATGGGCTGCACGCTCACCAGGTTTGTGCGCCCAGCTCGTCAGATCCGTGGGCGTGGCTGCTCGTGTGCGGGGACCGACGCTGTACTACCATCATACCCTTTTCTCTTCTGCCGGCCATCTGGCCTACGTTTGTCACTGCCTATGTTCCAGGATAGCAAAGAAATATTTAGATCTTGTTAGCAATTAATTACGAAAATATTCCATGCGCGAATCGTTTGGGCCGCCGACGAGAACGAACGCGACGAACGATCATGTGTTCGTCGCGTTGGCCTGGCATTGTTGGCAGGTTTACAGCTTACATGTATCCTGACGGCAGCCGCAGCCAGCGAACCTGAACACCTTCCACATACCAACCTAACACGTTCTACATATCGTTTGGGTAGGCTAGCTGTAGATGACTGCTGGAACATCATCTGCTACTTATTTGCCAAACGATCGGCTGCTGCCTGAAAGGACCACGAATGGCGCTCAACACGATGCTGCCTCTGCAAGGATTGACCGAACAAGAAGCGCGCACGCGTCGCCAGCGCGGCGAGGGCAACAACACGGGAGCCCCACCAAGCCGATCCTACTGGGATATTGCCCGCGCCAATCTGTTTACGCTCTTCAACAATATCCTGTTCACGATCGGCGTGGCGCTGATCGCGCTGGGCCGCACCAACGATGCGCTAACCAGCGTGGGCCTGGGCCTGATCAACGCACTGATCAGCACCGTGCAGGAAATCCGCGCCAAGCGTCAGCTGGATCAGATCGCGCTGGTCAATCGCCCGACCACGATCGTGGTGCGCGAGGGCCGCGAGCATGTGATCGCGCCGACGGACCTGGTGAAAGGCGATGTCGTCAAAGTCAGCGCCGGCGATCAGGTTGTGGTCGACGGCGTGCTGATCAGCGACGGCGTCCTGGAGATGGACGAGTCGCTGCTGACTGGCGAGCCGGATCTCATACGCAAGCAGCCGGGCAATCAGCTTTTTTCGGGCAGCTTTTGTGTGACCGGCAGCGGCTACTTTCAGGCCGAAAAAGTCGGCGCGGCCAGTTTTGCCAATCAGCTGACGGCGACCGCCCGCAGCTTCAAGGTGACGGTCACGCCGCTTCAAAAGCAGATCAATTTTGTTGTGCGGCTGGTGATGCTGGTTGTGGTCGTTATCAGCATTATTATCTTCGTCGCCAGTCTGCTGGAAGGCTTGTCGACGGTGCGGCTGGTGCAGATCGCGGCGGTGCTGAGCGGCCAGGTTCCCTACGGTTTGTTCCTGATGATCGTTGTTGCCTACGCGCTGGGCGCCTCGACGATCGCCAAGCAGGGCGCGCTGGTGCAGCAAACCAACGCGGTCGAGTCGCTGAGCAACATCGATGTGTTGTGCATGGATAAGACCGGCACGCTGACGGCGAACCGGCTGGCCTTCAACGATCTCCGTCCGCTCGGCGAGTTCGACGCCGCCGACGTCCGCGCGCAGCTCGGCGATTTTGTGCGCAGCGCCACGGTGACCAACGCGACCAGCAGCGCGATCATGGCCGGTGTGGACGGCGTGCAGCGTGCCATAGCCGACGAGGTGCCCTTCGCGTCGGCGCGTAAATGGAGCGCGCTAGCCTTCGATCTGCCTGAGCGGCGCGGCGTCTATGTGCTGGGCGCGATCGAGATGCTGTCGCCGTATCTCCCGGCTGATGCAGTCGCGCCGGAGTCGCCGCTGATGCAGCAGACTCGCGCCTGGTCGGCGCAGGGCTTGCGCGTGCTGCTGTTTGCCTACCATCCCACGGCGACCAGCCTGCACGATGCGCAGGGGCAGCCGCAGCTGCCGCAGCTTACGCCGCTGGCCGTGATCAGTCTCCGCGACGAGCTGCGGCCTCAGGCGCAGGAAACGATCGATGCTTTCCGGCGGCTGGGCATTCAGCTCAAGGTTATCTCGGGCGATAATCCAAACACGGTTGCCGCGCTGGCTAAGCAGGCGGGCTTTCCCTCGGATCTGCGGCTGGTCTCCGGCCCGGAGTTGGCGGCGATGAGTCCGGCCGAGTTCGATCAGGCGGCAGTCGAGGCGACAGTCTTTGGCCGGATCACGCCTGAGCAAAAAGATATGCTTGTTGATGCGATGCTGCGCCAGGGTTTGCGCGTGGCGATGATGGGCGACGGCGTGAACGATGTGCTGGCGCTCAAAAAAGCTTCGCTCGGCATCGCGATGCAGAGCGGCAGCACGGCCGCGCGGAATGTCGCCGATATGGTGCTGCTCAACGACTCGTTCGCGGCGCTGCGGCCGGCGTTTCAGGAGGGGCGGCGGATTATTGGCGGTATGTCGAACGCGCTCTTCTTGTTTCTGGCGCGCGTGGCCACCACGACGCTGATTATTATCGGGGTGACGATGGTCGGGCTGGACTTTCCGTTCGATCCGGCGCAGGTCGCGCTGACGACGTTTACCGTGGGCGTGCCCGCGTTCTTTCTCACGCTCTGGGCGCGGCCGCAGCGGCTCCCGGAGAATCTGCTGTCGTCGATCGCGCGCTTTGTGTTTCCGGTGGCGATCATAACCATGCTAATGGCCGTCGCGATCTATGTCATCGACTACAACTCGCTGCTGGATAGTCCGCTGGCGCAGGAAGAGGCCGCCTGGGCGCGTGAGCTGTTCGAGTCATACACCGGCGTTGAGTTCGGCAGTACCGGCTACACCAACGCCGTGGCGACCGTGCTGGCTCAGGGCAGCCTGTCGATCTTTATCTCGTGGACTTCTTGTCTGCTGATCCTGTTTCTGGAGCCGCCGAGCCGTTTCTTTCTCGGCTGGCGCAAGGAAGTCAGCCCGGATAAGCGCCCGGCCTGGCTAGCCCTCGGTCTGTTCCTGCTCTTCTGGGTGATCTGGTCGTACGATCCGCTGGGAAACTATTTCGGCATTCTGGTAAAGCCGTTCTTCATCAGCGCGCAGATCATGCTGGTTGTGTTCGTCTGGTTCTTTATCATGCGCGCGATCTGGCGCTGGCAGCTTTTTGAGCGCTTCCTGGGACTGCTGCCGGCAGGAGATCGCCAGCGCTAGGCAGGAAGCACGTTTTATGCAAGAGCTGAAGGGCCGTGTGGCGCTGGTAACCGGCGCTAGTCGCGGGATCGGCAAGGGCATTGCCCAGGCGCTAGGTGCCGCCGGCGCAACAGTGTATCTCACCGGACGCACCGAAGACGCCGCCACCGCGACTGTGCCGCTGCCTGGGACGATTCATGAGACGGCCGCGCTGGTCAACGCGGCGGGCGGCGTCGGCGTGGCTCTCCGCTGTGACCATCGCGATGATCACCAAGTCGCGCGGGTGTTTCAGCAGATCCAGGCCGAGCACGGACGGCTTGATATTCTGGTGAATAATGCCTGGGCAGGCTATCAGGCCAAGCAGCGAAGCAAGAAGAGCGGCTTCAAGACTGCTTTCTGGAAGCTGCCGCTGGCATTCTGGGACACCATGCACACAGTCGGCGTGCGATCGACCTATGTTGCAAGCGTGTATGGCGCCGCCCGGATGGTGGAGCAAGGCAGTGGGCTGATCGTCCATCTGTCGACGGCGTCGGAGGGCCACACGGAGAATGTGGCCTATGGCGTCAATAAAGCAGCCGTGAATCGTATGGCCGCCGATATGGCGCATGAGCTGCGCGATCACAACGTTGCGGTGATTGCGCTGTGTCCCTTTATGGTTGCTACCGAGATGTTGATGGCGGGACGCAAGAGCCAGAAGTTGCTCCCATGGATGGAAACGCCGCTTTTTGTAGGCCGTGCGGTTGTGGCGCTGGCTACGGACCCGGCAATCATGGAGAAAAGCGGGCAGGTTCTGATGACGCGCGCGCTGGCCGCAGAATACGGATTTACAGATATTGAGGGACACCAGCCGAAGTGGGATGCGCGGGCCTGAGCAACGGTGAAGTGCGTCAGTGCTGCTCGGCTGAGTCCAGCATGCCACACATGCGCACAAACCGGCTCAGGGCTTCAGGATCGCCTTGGATGCGCACGAGACCGCCGGCAATTGCCGCCTCGGGCTGGATCTGACCGGCTAACAGCTCCAGATACGAGGCAATATCGGTCGTGAACACGGCATCTGCTTTTGGCGCGGCTCCCTGCCGCACATGGATCGTGCCATCCTGAATATCCACATGCAGCACCTCGCCATCGATGCGCAGCTCATAGGTCTCGTCGACTCCCCGCGCCTGCTCGGGCCGGAAAAAGGTTTTGAGCGTCAGCGCGTAGGAGCCTGCCCGGAGCACGGCTGCTCCCTCCGCCGACGGCGGCACAAACTGACTGCCCCATTTGCCCAGCTCAAGCAGCATATTTTCCAGTCCCAGCCCTAGCTCAGTCAGCTCGTACACGGTCGATCCGGCTGGCGGCGGCAGCATACGACGGCTGATCACGCCTTGTTGCTCCAGGTTTTTGAGCCGCTCGGAGAGCAGATTTGTGCTGATGCCCGGCAGCCCATCGATCAGATCTTTAAATCTGCGCGGCCCGGCGATCAACTCACGGACGATCAGCAGTGTCCAGCGTTCGCCCACAATGTCGAGCGCATAGGCCAGGCCGCAGTATTGATTGTAGCTTCGACTTTTCATAACATATAGTGTACGATAAGTTACCATAAATTCAAGATATCTAGTACGTATTGCTAAATTACAAGTCATAACTTGACTTTTTGAAGTAACAAGTATATAATTTGAATAGAACATCTGTGCTTTATGTGATCTGCCCACCTCTCCGTACGGTCAGGATACGTCACAATCAACGCCAGGGGAGCGATCGGTCCCGTTCGATGCGCCGCTATTTCCAGGGAGGTTTCAAATGGGGAACATCATCGCAGGGTTCACCATGTCACTGGATGGCTTTATCGCCGATGCGAACGACGAAGTTGGGCGCATTATGCGCTGGTATCGAAGCGGCGATACCGAAGTTCCGGTCTTCGACGGCGCGATGGTTTTCAAGGTTTCGGCGGCCAGCGCTGCGGTGCTGCGTGAGCGCTTCAGCGGTACCGGCGCGATCGTGACGGGACGCCGGGATTTCGATGTATCCAATGCCTGGGGCGGCCAATCTCCACTGCCCGCGCCGATCTTTATTGTTACCCACCATCCCCCGCAAGAATGGACCCACGCGGGCTCGCCTTTCACGTTTGTCACAGAAGGCGTTGAGCGCGCCGTCGAGCTTGCCCGGCAGGCGGCAGGCGATAAGCGGATCGCGATCGGCAGCTCGACGACAACGCAGCAGTGCCTTCAGGCCGGCCTGCTTGACGAGATCGAGATCGATCTGGTGCCGATCCTGCTTGGCAGCGGCGTGCGACTATTCGAGCATCTAGGCGGTCCGATCGAGCTGGAGCAGACGAGTGTTGTTGTGGCAAAAGATGTCACACATCTGCGCTACAATGTCGTCAAGTCATCAAAAGCTAGCTGATATGGAGAAACCTATGCAAGCGGCGACACAAGCTGTTCCTGACTCAAAACGAATGGTGTGGACGGGCTATGTTCTGAGCATCCTGCCAGTGCTGTTTCTGCTCCTCGACGCCGTGATCAAAGTGCTGAGGATGGACGTGGCGGTCCAGACAACCATCCAGCTGGGCTATCCGGAGAGCACGGTGGTCGGCATGGGGCTAGTGCTGCTGGTCTGCGTCGTGCTCTATGTAATCCCGCAGACTTCGGTTCTTGGCGCGATCTTGTTAACCGGCTATCTCGGTGGCGCGATCTCGACCCATGTGCGCGTCGGCTCGGATCTGTTTTCGCTGATCTTCCCGGCGCTTCTGGGCGCGATGCTGTGGGGCGGTCTTTTCTTGCGCGACGCGCGGCTGCGCGCGCTGATTCCGCTGCGCAAGCCGGCCGCCCTCTAAGCGCAAGCACAGGAGTAATTGGCATGAGCACTGAGCAGAGCGATCAACAGCAAACTCCTTTTCCCAAAGTCAGCAACCCGGCGCTGCGAGCGCTGGAGGCCGCAGGCTACACCCACCTTGAGCAGCTTGCCGGGGTCAGTGAGGCCGAGCTGCTGCGGCTGCATGGCATGGGGCCAAAAGGGATTCGTATATTGCGGGCAGCTCTCGCAGAGCAGGGCCTGTCCTTCGCCGACCCGAAACGTTAGCGCTAGGAGGTAACGCGCATGTGTCGCAACATCAAGCCGCTCTTCAACTTCGAGCCGCCCGTGAACGAGGACGAAGTTCACGCGGCTGCGCTGCAATTCGTACGTAAGATCAGCGGCTTTAGCGCGCCGTCGAAGGCCAACGAGGCGGCGTTTCAGGCTGCCGTCGATGAGATCGCCGCTGCTGCCCACAAGCTGTTGGATACGCTTGAAACCAACGCGCCGCCCAAGAACCGTGAGGAAGAGGCCGCCAAGGCGCGAGCACGCTCGGCGCAGCGCTTCCCGCGCCCAGGAGAAGCCCTATGAGCACAGTAATCGCCGATATTTCAGTATCGCTAGACGGATTCATCACCGGCCCAACCGATAGCATGGAGTCGCTGGGCCAGGGCGTCGATCGACTGCATCAATGGGCCTACAACCTGTCGAGCTGGCGCGAGCCGCACGGCCTTGAGGGCGGCGAGACTAACGCGGATGACGCGGTCATGGCCGAGACCTGGCAAAACCTCGGAGCGGTCGTGATGGGCCGGCGAATGTTTGATCATGGTGAAGAGCCGTGGGGTGATACTCCGCCGTTCCATGTGCCGGTCTTCGTCGTCACGCATCGCGCGCGTGAGCCGTTGTCCAAGGACGGCGGAACAACCTTCACATTTGTTACCGATGGTTTCGAAAGCGCGGTGCAGCAGGCTAGAGCCGCAGTGGGCGACAAAGATGTTTTGGTAGCCGGCGGCGGGAACATTATTCAGCAGCTGTTAAGCGCCGGACTGCTCGACGAGCTCCAGATCCATCTGATCCCGGTCTTGCTCGGCGACGGCACGCGCCTGTTCGCGCAGGCCGGCAGCGAGCCGATCCAGCTGGAAATTACCCGCGTGATCGAATCGGCCGGCGTGACACATCTGCGCTACCGGGCGCCACGCTAGCTGCATGATTTTAATCTACGTCGACACATGAGCGAGTCGTCGCGAAAGGAGCGGTATCGATGAGCAGAAAAGAGCCGGTGACCGAGCTAGAGCCGCAGTTTAGCAGCGGCGATGCGCAGCCAACGCGGTGGGCGGAGGCGATCGCCCATCTGGAGCGGGCCGAGATCTTCTGGCTCTCGACGGTGCGCCCGGAAGGACGGCCGCATGTGACGCCGCTGCTGGCCGTCTGGCTGGACGACGCGCTGTACTTCTGCACCGGCGCGCAAGAGCGCAAGGCTAAGAATCTGGCGCATAACGCGCAGTGTGTCCTTACAACTGGCTGCAACAAGATGTGGCAAGACGGCCTGGATCTGGTTGTCGAAGGCCAGGCGGCGCAGGTCAGCGATCCGGCCCGGCTGCAGCGCATCGCCGATCTCTACGCGACGAAGTACGGCAGCGACTGGCGGTTTACTGTCAAAGACGGCGCGTTCCACGGGATCGAGGGCAATATCGCCGTGGTGTACGAGGTCCGTCCGGTGAAGGCGTTCGGCTTCGGCAAGGGCGCGACGTTCAGCCAGACGCGCTGGGGCTTTTGAGCCGGGCGCGGCTGTCTGCGCAGCAAAGGAGGCGATTGTGTTCGAGCATACTAAAGCGTTTAGCGGGTTTTCAGTTGATGATCTTGCGAAGGCCCGGCACTTCTACGGCGAGACGCTTGGGCTGAAGGTGTCCGAAGAGCATGGACTGTTGCAGCTGCATATCGCCGGTGGAACGAATATCCTGGTCTACCCTAAGGCTCATCACGTCCCGGCGACCTTCACGGTCCTCAACTTCCCGGTCGACGATGTCGATCAAGCTGTTGATGAGCTGACGGTGCGCGGCGTTCACTTCGAGCGCTACGACGGCATGCCGCAGGACGACAAGGGGATTATGCGCGGAAATGGTCCAGACATCGCCTGGTTCAAAGATCCGGCCGGTAACATTTTGTCGGTGCTCAAAAGTGAGTAAGGCCCGGCTTTAGCAATCAGATAATCGCCTATTCACAGAGGAGGAATCGCTTCGATGGGTCATGCTTCTCAGGAACGCGCGCAGGAAAACTACGCCGAGGTGAACGGCCTCAATCTGTACTACGAGATCCACGGCGCGGGCGAGCCGCTGGTGCTGCTGCACGGCGGTCTCGGCCTCGGCAGCATGTTTGGCGATGTTCTCACGACGCTCAGCCAGTCGCAGCAGGTGATCGCCGTCGATCTCCAGGCGCATGGCCGCACCGCCGACATCGATCGTCCGCTGCGCTATGAGCACATGGCGGATGACATCGCCGCGCTGATCCGGCATCTGGGCTTCGAGCAGGCCAATGTGATGGGCTACTCGCTGGGTGGCGGCGTTGCGCTGCGGACGGCGATCCAGCATCCTGAGGTTGTCCAAAAGCTGGTGCTGGTCTCGACGCCCTTCCAGCAGAGCGGCTGGTATCCCGAGATTGCCGCCGGAATGGCGCAGATGACCGGGGCCGCCGCCGAGCTCATGCGTGAGACGCCGATGTACCAGAGCTATATGAGCGTCGCGCCCAGGCCGGAGAATTTCCCGCTGCTGCTCGATAAGATCGGCGAGATGCTTGGCCAGCCCTATGACTGGTCCGATGAGGTCGCCGGGCTCAAAATGCCGGTGCTGCTGATCTATGGCGATGCCGATAGTATCTCGCCCACACACGCCGCGCGATTCTTTGAGCTGCTCGGCGGCGGCAAGGGCGATGCCGGCTGGGATGGCGCCGGAATGCCGGCCTCACGTCTCGCGATCCTGCCCGCCACGACACACTATACCGTCTTCTCCTCGCCTGCGCTCCCACCGATTGTCACATCGTTCCTTGATGCGCCGCTGCCGCATGCCGCGTAGTAAGGTTCAGGAGAGCTTATGAGCAACGACTATGCACCACGAGCTACAGAACAGCAAGATCTCGTCGTTACACGTGTTTTTGCTGCCCCGATCGAGGATGTATGGAAAGCATGGTCCGATCCCGAGTACGTGATGCAGTGGTGGGGACCGACAGGCTTTACATCACCCAGCGCCGAAATGGACTTTCGTGAGGGTGGAACATCGCTTGTTTGTATGCGCGCTCCGCAAGAATACGGCGGCCAGGACCAGTACAGCACATGGACATACCAGCGCATTGTGCCGATGGAGCGCATCGATTACATCCACAACCTAGCAGACAAACAGGGCAACCGCGTTGATCCCGTCCAAATAGGCATGCCGCCGGATTTTCCACAGGATCAGCTGCATTCGGTAACCTTTAAATCCGTAGGTCAGCGCGAGACGGAGCTGACTATTACGGAATACAGCTGGCCAGTAGGCCCCATGATGGAGATGTCCAAACTAGGATTGGAGCAGTGCCTCGATAAGATGGCAGCTCTCTTAGCCACATAAGGAAGTGCAATGACTAATCCTCCAGCGCAGACCGGCTACGCTGCGGTGAGCGGCCTCAACATGTACTACGAGATCCACGGCACGGGCGGGCAGCCGCTGCTGCTGCTGCACGGCGCCTACATGTCGATCGACGCGTTCGGCGAGCTGCTGCCCAGGCTGGCCGCTACTCGGCAGGTGATCGCCGTCGAGCTCCAGGGCCACGGCCGCACCGCCGATGTCGATCGTCCGATCCGCTACGAGCAGATGGCCGACGATGTCGCTGCACTGCTGGGCGAGCTTGGCATCGAAAGCGTCGACGTTTTTGGCTATAGCATGGGCGGCGGTGTCGCGCTTCAGGTCGCGATCCGCCACCCGCAGCTGGTGCGCAAGCTGATCGCTGCCTCGGCGGCCTATAATACCGAGGGCATATATCCCGAGCTGCAAGCCATGTTCGACACGATCACGCCTGAGACTTTTGCCGGCACGGTGATGGAGTCTGAGTACAAGCGCCTCGCGCCCAATCCCGACGACTTCCCCACGCTGGTCGCCAAGATGACCGAGCTAGACCTGCAGATCCTGGATTGGCCGGCCGAGGATATTCGGTCGATCAAGGCTCCGACGATGCTGATCCTCGGCGACTCCGACGTCGTGCGGCCCGAGCACGCGCTGGAAATGTTTCGCCTGCTGGGCGGCGGTGTGTGCGGCGATCTGAGCGGCCTACCCAATGCGCGGCTGGCGGTGCTGCCCGGCACCACGCACGTCGCCGTGATCGAGCAAATCGATCTGCTGGTGGCGATCATTCTGCCGTTCCTCGACGCGCCGCTGCCGGATGCTACGAGCTGAAATAGCGATCGATATATATGCGAGCAGGCCGCCGCTGTCGCAAGTGGCGGCCTGCTGCTGCGATCCCGTTTCCGGTAGCCTATAGATCGGCTTCAACCTCCTAAGGCCGCACAGCCGGGAGGAACACCTGATGCGGCTGCTCCAGCGGCGACAGCGGCGGTGGCGGCGGCTCAAGTGGTCCGGGAGGCAGCGCTCCCACTCCGGCCACCAGAAAATCGGGCCAGCGCGAGGCGCTCGTGAAGCTGAACATGCGGTTATTGATGTAGCTGTCGAAGACCTGCGTATTCTGCCGCTGCGGGTAGAAAATCGATACGCCGCGCGCGCCGGCCACATCGATATACGCGCCATTGGCATACTGTGGCGGGAGCGTATCGCTGCGTGCGTGATTGCTGCCCGCGATAATAAACGGCTGCGGTCCGGTCAGCTCCACGGCCAGGGTTGCGGCCCGCGTCTGCACTGCCGGGCTACTGACGCCGCGCTGGATGCGACCGGCCCAGTCGACGACATCCACATACATGTCGAGGTCATTGATTACATAGTCGCCGTTGCTCTCGAACTTCTGGCTCTGCTGCCAGATCCCATGCAGCAGATCGCGATTGCTGGGCTGATTGTTGACAAACGCGGCCAGCTCTGCGCCCAGCGCGTCTACCGCGCTCAGCATCGGCTCTGCTCGCCGCATGTCCAGCGCCGCGATCGTGTGAGGATAGCCATCGGCGGCGGCGCGGGCGGCGTATTTCGCAGTGATGCGCTGCCCGACATCATAGGCGGTTGTGTTCGCGCCCATGACGCTCTGGTAATCGTCGTAGGCGAAGTAGCCCCAGCCCAGGTACTGCGAGGCGATCACAATCTGCGCCGTATGCCGCACCTCGTAGGTGACTTCAAGCAGGTTCATAGCGCAGGCGTCCAGGTGCAGAATATCGATCGGCGCGACGTTGGGCGCGCTCAGCGCCTGGCCCAGCTCCCTGGACGTCAGGAAGGCATCGTCGTTGAGCGTGCCGTTCTGGAGATCGCTGGTGGTATCCCAGGCGATCCCCTGAATGGCCTGGCCGTGATCCGCGATCGCCAGGTAGTAGTGCGTCGAGGGAAAGCTGCTCTGGCCCCAGCGAATAAAATCCGCCAGGACCGCCGGATCATCCATCGCTCGCTCTCCGTAGGCCAGATCCGTCACCTGTGGCGCGGTGGTCGCCGTTCCGGGCACGAACAGCAGCCGGCGCGTATCGCCATCGGCCGGGCCGTCGATCTGCACCGCGATGCGCACGTATGGGTTGCGAAACGAGCGCTTCAGCGTCTCCAGAGTTTGCGTGAAGGCGCTCAGCAAGCTGCCGCGATCATGGTAATCGCCCGCCAGATACAGCAGCATCGTCCATTGAGCTTGCGGTGTTGTCGCGACATAGATGCTGGTCGTCGCCGGCGCTGACCATTCGCCTTCTTGATCCTGTACCTCAAGCGAGAGCCGGTGCGTGCCGGGCGTCAGACTCGACGCCGCGCGGCTCAGCGCTGCGCTGGTCCCCAGCACACCGTCTTTATCCGACGTCCAACGGTAGCCGGTGACGGTCGGCGTTGCATCGCTATCGTGGCCCAGCCCGCGCGCCACCAGCGTATCTTGCGGGCTCAGACTGGCGCTGGAAAGATGAGTGATGGTCGCGATCGGACGTGTGGCAGCCATCGAGCGGAACAGCTGAACGCGATTATTGGTCGTATCGGTGACATACACTCCATCGCCGTCGACGGCGACGCCCGTTGGATACGAAAATTCGCCGTGTGCGCTGCCGAAGCTGCCCCAGGCGGCGAGCCAGGCGCCGCTGCTGCTGAACTTCTGGATACGATGAGTGCCGGTATCGACCACATACACATTGCCGCTGCCGTCGACGGCGATTCCGCGCGGCTGCCAGAGCTGACCGTTATTGCTGCCGGGAGTAGCCAGGGTGGTAATCCAGGCGCCGCTGCTGCTGAACTTCTGAATGCGATGATTGCCACTGTCGACCACATACACGTTGCCGCTGCTATCCACGGCGATCCCATCTGGGGCTTTGAATTGACTTTTTCCGGTCCCGAAGCTGCCCCAGGCGGCGAGCCAGGCGCCGCTGCTGCTGAACTTCTGAATGCGGTTGTTACTGCTGTCGGTCACATAGATATTGCCGGCGCTGTCGGCGGCAACACCTTTCGGATCGCGAAGCTGCCCATTGTTGCTGCCGAAGCTGCCCCAGGCGGCGAGCCAGGCGCCGGCGCTGGTGAACTTCTGGATGCGATGAGTGCCGCTGTCGACCACATACACATTGCCGCTGCTATCCACGGCGATACCATTGGGAGTCTGGAACTGCCCGCTGTCCTGGCCTGGCGTTCCCCAGGCGGTGAGCCAGGCGCCGCTGCTACTAAACTTCTGAACGCGATCGCTGCTGGAGTCGACAATATATACGTTGTCGCTGCTGTCCACCGCGATGCCGCGCGGGTCCCACAGCTGGCCGTCGGCTCGTCCGAAGCTGCCCCACGCTCTCAGCCAGACGCCAGCGCTGCTGAACTTTTGAATCCGAGCGTTATTGGAGTCGGCTACGTACACATTGCCGCTGCCGTCGACGGCAATTCCGCGCGGGTTCGATAATTGGCCGTTGGCCTGGCCTTGACTGCCCCAGGTGGCGAGCCAGACGCCGGCGCTGGTGAATTTTTGAAAGCGGCCGTTATTGGAGTCGGCTACATATACGTTGTCGCTACCGTCGACCGCAATCCCGCGTGGATACCCGAACTGCCCGTTGGCCTGGCCTTGGCTGCCCCACTCGATCAGCAGCTCGCCGGCGGCACCCAGCTTTTGAATTTGGTTCTGGTTGGAGAAGGTGACGTAGACATGTCCATCACTGTCGATCGCGAGGCTGCGCGGCGTCCACAGCCCGCTGTCTGCCGGCTGCGGATTATTCCAGGTCGCCAGCCAGCGCCCGGCGCTATCCAGCTTTTGAATGCGATAGTTATAGGTGTCGGCGACATAGATGTTGCCGCTGTGATCGACAGCAACATCGCGCGGGCCATCGAACTGCCCGTCGGCCTGGCCGGGGCTGCCCCAGGCAGCGAGCCAGGTGCCGCTGCTACTAAACTTTTGAATCCGCGCGTTGTATGTATCGGCGATATACACGTTGTCGTGACGATCGACCGTGATGCCGCGCGGATACCCGAACTGCCCCGGTAAGTTGCCGAGGCTGCCCCAGCGCCGCAGCAGCTGACCTGCCGGATTGAAAACCTGCACCCGCGCGTTATCGTTGTCGAGCACGTACACATTGCCGCTGCTGTCGACGGCCACATCCGTAGCGCCGTTGAAGTTCTGCGGCTCGGCCTGTCCCCAGATCTGGTTCTCATAGACATAGTCGTCGCTCTGGCGGCGCGCCACAACCAGGTCTAGCTGCTGACCGCCGGGCTGCACCACATAGCTGATGCTCTGCTCGTGGCTGCTGTAGTGCGCTCGCACCGTGACCGTCTCGCCGGGCGCGATGTTTAGCGGCGGCGCGCTCAGGCTGATCTGGTAGAAGGGCAGCGTGGAAGTCCCGCTGTACACCTGGGTAAAGACGGTCACCTTGTCGCCGCGCGGACTCTCGACCTGCACCTCAGCGCCTGCCACGACGTCCCCGTCCATAAACACATACCCGCTGATGCAGCAGGCAGCCTCGGGATCGCCGCCCGGCGTTACGCGTCCGCAGCCACCGGGCAGCGGATCGACGGTTGGAGCAGCGGCAGACACGACAGCCGGCGCGGCGTGGGCACCGGCGGCAGGCAGATTGATCGTCGGAGCCGCGCTGCCGACCATCACAACCAGCATGAGCACCATACGGAGCATAGAATAAGGCATCTCCGCCTCCCTCCTTCAACCCAAAAGCAAGACAGGATGATCCAGCAGCGCCGCGCACCTGAACGGTTTGGTAGAGCTGGCGATGCTCCCCTTGATTAACGTCGGCTACAGGTAAATGTAGCCCACAGCGCTGGATGACTGTAGGTAGGATGAGCAATGAGGATCTGTTGTGTTTGCCGAAGCGCAGCAGCAGGGGTGAAGCCGTCGGCAAGCAGGCGATAGAAGTGAGCCATCAGTACGCCGGTGGCGCGATCCTCGATTGGCCACAGACTACTCAGGATGCGACGCGCGCCCGCCACAAAGAGCGCTGACTGGAAGGCCAGCAGCGCACCGCCGCTATCCTGACCGGCAGCGGTCGAGCATCCGCTCAGCACCACCAGCTCGGTTCCAGCCAGCGGCAGATCGTAGCACTGCTCGACGGAGAGCAGACCATCCGGCAGGCGCAGCGCGGAAAAGATCGGGGCGTCGGCGCGCAAAACCATATGCGCGGCAATATGCAGCAGCCGGGGCGCCGCCGTCAGCGAGGACAGCGTAGCCAGCGTCTGCGGGTGATCAACCAGGCAGCGACTCTCCGGCAGCGTGGCGCAGATCGCGGCGACCTCCTCGGCGACGGCGGCGAGAGCGCCGTCAGCGCTGGCAGCAATCACCAGCGGCGCTTCCGTAGGCGCAGCCGGCGGCGGCACGGCCAGCAGCATACCAGACGGAATCATCTCGATCGTGCAGCGCTCCGTCAGGTAGCGCCGTCCATCCCAGAAGGCCGCGAATGGCAGCAGATACAGCGCATCGCAGGCGGCGATCAGCAGATGTGTGTCGTCGGCCAGCGGCTCCAGCGGCGCGATCAGCAGCCTGTAGCAGCGATCCAGCAGCGGCCGTGTCTCGGCCAGCCACACGGCGGCGTGCTGCTGGCGGCCTTCGGGATGCAGCAACACATTTTGCATGCTCAGCGCCAGCTCATCATGCAGATCCAGCAGCTCGTCAACCGATGCTACGCGCAGTGCCTGACACGCGCCTGTGCGCTCCACACGCAGCGCCAGAATCTCGTCTTCGTGGCGAACGTATTCCAGCAGCACATCGGCGTCCATCTGCTGCAAGACCACGCGCGGATCGCGCAGCACGTCGGGGCGAAGAAGGGCTGAGCTGTACTGCCGCTCCCGCCGCGCCTCAAAAATACGCTGCTCTAGCTCCTTGATCTGCGGATCGTCGTGCTCGCGCAGATAGGCCGGTCGATCGCCGGTGGCCTGACGTGCCGCGAGCCAGCGCTGGTTAGCGAGCTGCTGCCGCAGCTGCTCGACATCGGCCAGCTGCTCCACCGGCTGCGACGATTCTTTGGCCATGAGCAGCTCTAGAAAGGCGCTGCCTTTGGCACGCCAGGCATACACGAGCGCTTGCAGCGACTGCTGCTCCGTGATCGCCAGCGCTGCCAGCAGCGGCAGCAGATCATTGGTATGCGCTTGAAAACCGGCTTTCAGCTCCTCGATGCCGAGCGCCGCGCGTGTAATATCGTCCTGCTCGACGGCGGCTTCCAGGTATTGCCGTGCCGTGCCTGGATCGTCAGGCAGCGCCAGCCGACCAAGACCGGCCAGCGCCTCGCGCTGCATCCAGCGCTCGCCATGCTGCTGCGCGTAGCTCAATGCTCGCAGATACGCCTGACGCGCCTGATCACGACTGAGCGTCACGCCGGAAGCAGCCCAGCTCAGCCGGTGAACTTCGGCGCAGAGCATGTCGCGCTGCGCTTCCAGCGCCGGATGATCCGCGATCGAGCCGACCTGCCCGAGCAAGCGGAAGGACTCGTCGATCGCGCCCTGAGCCAGCGCCAGCGCCACGCGCTCAAAGACGACGATCGTTTGCCACACCGGCTGACTCAGCATATGCCAGAGTTGTGCCGCCTGATCCAGCAGCTGGGCAGCTTGCCGAAACATGCCGTAGAGCCGCGTTACCGCAGCGCGGCGCAGCAGCACCGTCCCGATCTGGCTCTGCATACCGAGCGCCTCGAACTGGGTCTGGGCCTGGGCATAGTTGTGAAGCGCGGTACGTAGCGCGCCGATGCGCTCAAACAGCGTGGCCTCGCGCAGCAGCACCGAGGCTACTTCCATCGCGTTGCCGAGCTGGGCAAACTGCGTGCGCGCCGCGTGTAAGCTGCGCAGCGCCTCGGCCGGCCGGCCCTGGGCGGCATACAGCTCACCCAGATCCATATCGATCCGCGCGACGGTCAGCGTTTGGCCGTATTGCTCGGCGACATCACGCTCCTGCTCCAGCGCCCTCGCGCCCTCGGCCAGACGGCCCAGCATACCCAGCGTATAGGCCCGATTGACCTGCACCTCGGCCGCAATATCAAGCCGATCGAGCTGATGCGCCAGCACCACCGCGCGCAGATAGGCTTCCAGCGCTTCGGCGTAGCGGCCCTGGTTGTGCAGCAGCCAGCCATAGTTCTGCTCAAGCGCCTGCAAATATAGCGTGGCAGTCGTGCCGATCCGCTGGAAGATGGATCGTGCCTCGGTGTAGGCCGCCTCGGCCTCGTCCAGCCGGCCGCAGTCGGTATAGGCAAAGATCAGGTTGCTCAATAGCCTGGCCACGCTCAGCAGATCGCCGGCGGTGTGATAGCCGTCGATAGCGCGGCGGTAGGATTGCACGGCTGCCTGCGGATCGTTGAAGGCCTCCCAGTTGCCGCGCGCCCAGGAGGCCAGCGCCAGCGCCAGCGGCTCCTGCGGGCAATGCTCGGCGACCAGCAGCGCGGAGCGGCTCACGGCCTCTGCGGCCGACGGATCGGAGGTGATATGCGCATCGCTCCATTGTTTGAGCGCCTCGATCATCGACAGCCCAAGCGCCTGCCGATGGGCGGCGAGCCAATCCGCCTGTTGACTCACAGGCAGGCCGATCAGAGGAGCGGCGAGATCAGTCAGCGTGTCAGGAGGATCTGTCATACACGTGCCTAGACGGCATCTCCAATCACCAGATGCCGAACGATCACTTCTTCTTCCGGTGTGAGAATATGCAGGCTGTAGCTATCGGCAAGCAGATGCTGAAAGCTGAAGGTGCCGTTCTCCGCCACCGAGCCCTGTGTCTCCGCTCCCGACGCGTGGGTGCGCAGCACGACTCCTTCAAGCAGATTCATCGCGCGCTGTCCATCGTGGCCGCGAATCTCGCCGCGTAATGTCCAGTCGATAGCTTTTCCCGAGCCGCGACGTGTGCTCAAGACGATCGATATTTGCGGCGTTTGATAGTGCAGGATCTCTCCCCGCAGCGGCACGGGCAGCGCCTCCGGCGGCTGAAAGAGCGCCTCGATCACGCGGCGCAGCAGGCTGGGCGCCGGTCGCAGCGGCACTGTATCCATAGCCACCAGGATCTGATACTCCGCCTGGCAGTGGGGGCACTCCGCAAGATGCCGGCGATAAACCAGCTGGCCGGTGCTATCGAGCCGCCCTTCCTGGTAAGCAACCAGCGTATCCGGGCCTGGACAGGTGACGCGATACATCGCTTGCAGCAGCGGTCGCAGCTCTCGAGCCAGCTGCTCGGCAGCGGCGCGGCACGCCGGCGATCCTTCAACAGCGGCGCGAATGTCGGCTGATGCGCTGCCTGAGATATAGTCGAGCAAGGTGGCTTCATCCAGCGTACACCGTTCATTGAACATAACGAGATTCCTTCGTCTGTGCCGGAGGGTGCATGTGACGCCAGCATCCTGGGTGGCGACGAGCGGCTCAAAGCTGTTTTAGCTCGTCATCCTGTCGCAAGCGGCGCACAATTCTCTGAATAATAGTATTCAGCTGCTGCATATCCGCAAATCTATCACTATGAGTCGCCAGAATGGTCTGTGGCTTCATGTCGTACACAAAGCGACACGTAAAGACCAGGCGCTCCTCGTCGGTGTTGAGCAGCTGGCGTATCCGCTCATAAAGCGCAAGGCGATCTTCGACAGCGCCGATCTCGTGTCGTGGAGTCGGCTGCTGGGCAATATCATCTTCCGCAATATCCGGCCCGCTCTTGAGCTTGCGTAGAATCATCAGCAGCGCCGTCTTGGTACACTGCCGCAAGAAGGCCAGCACACGCCCCAGCTCATCGCCCATCACGAGCTGAGGATGCTGAGGCGCAAAGCGAGCGAACGCGGTAAACGCTTCTTGCAATACATCGTCGGGCTCCAGCTTCTGCTGTACACCGACCCAGGCGCGGACCAGTGGCGCGAAGGCGGTATGTACAGCGGCCCAGGCTTCTTGATCGCCGGTGAAAGCGCGTCGAAACAGCTCAACACACGCCGGCGAAGCTGTAACCTGCTCCTGACGATACATGCTTCGCTCGTGCTGGCAGTGGGATAGCACCTCAGAAACACTCCACGTAGAAAGGCTATCGCGAGTTGACATGCTTGGTTCGCTCCTGCGCTCGCTAGAATGACATCCGTTGCTAGTCACAAGGGTGTTAGCTCTCATACCGGATGTAGCGTATGGAGATGGGTCGTGGTGTAACAAAAGGGGGTGACACCACAGCCGGATACAGTTTGGGTGGTTTCCATACTGTAGCACTGTCAGCCTCATCTCGCAATGCCTGATCAGCCTCGGCAGCGAACGATCGGTTTCTGCACAACGTTGTGTCGCATAGTCAATCGGTGTGTTGGTCTCCAGTCTATCTGAAGAGATGCAGCGCGGCGCTGGATTTTGGCACAAGCAGCTATGACGTTTTCATCGATCCCAGAAACACGCCTCCACCTCATACTATGGATCTTGATCACAACAGGATGCCTGGCTACATCCACATGAATGCAGCCAGGTCTTCAAAGAAACGCCGCCCCCTAGCGTTCTTAGTTGTGTGCGCCAGTCAAGATGACGCGCTCATGAGCTTCTACATAGGTGTCTCTGTCGAGATCGGCCTCATAAACGTAGGCAGACAGTGTGATCTTTGCCGGGCCGGTTACAAAGCGGGTGAGCAGGTAATCGCTGCCGATGCTTAAGCTAAACGGTGTCGTCTCGAAGCAATAGATCCCATCGAACGCTAAGCCCTGAACAAAGGTGTTGCGAGGAAGCTGCTGAAAGAGCGCGCCGCTAAGCGACACATACGCGGGCCGCGAGCACGTAATCGAGGCATGGACGGTCGCCACGCCGCTCTGCTGATCAACTCGGGCGTTGTGGTCGATCTGAAGCTCAAGAGTGAGTGGATCGCTCAGGGAGAACGGCGCAACCGAGAAGATCAGGTCGCCGCCTGCCTGATCCTGGAATGCCGCGATCATGAAGTAGTAGGTTACGCCAGCGGTTAGAGCCGCTCGCACCCGTGATTGCAGTCCCTCGGTATCGTCGTTGCAGGTGATTTGCGTAAGATTACCCCGCGAGCCGGTGTATACGCTCAAGGTAGTGTCGTAGTTGCTGCCGAACGTATTGGCTTCGATCCCCATATCGGCTGTGGGTGTGAAGCTGAACCAGACGCTGGCGCTGCTGCTAGAGCAAAGCGGATCGTCCTCGGCGAATGTGGCCTCGACGGTGTTGAGCGTGGCGCTAAACGGCAGCGCAGTGATCGCCTGAGCGCTGTTGAAGTCGTCGTTGCCGGGCGCAGCGGCGAACGCGGGCGTGATTGACATAAGCATCATAAGCGCCGCAATCAGTACACGGATAAAGTGTGCCTTTTTCATAGAAGTCTCCTCAGCGGCATCAAGTACGGAACAGCAGGATGATGTATGAGATGACAAAACAGGGGATTGATCACATGTCGGCGGAGCTAGACAAGCATCACCTCCTTCTGACCAGCTCAGGCGGAACGATGATCGTTGCTGAGCGACGGTGCAGGCCAACAGCGATTGCTGGTTGTCCTTAGAGATGCAGCAGAAGATCTTAATTTGGCACCACGGAATATATGCTGTCGCTCCCGAAATAGCGATGCTTCACTGCATCGTACAGGTAGGCGCGCTAATCTTGATATAACCCTTGATAGTTTTTTGGTCAGCCCGGAGCGGATCGATATTCAGCAGGTGCTGCATAACCTGGCGCGGGTCAATCCGCAGGGCTACACCTTTGCGGCCAATCTGCCACCGTGGGAAGACGTCCGGCTGACCGGCGGCGCGACGGCGGTACGTCCACGCACGCTGATTGGCGCCAGCCCGGAGCTGATGGTCTCACGCTCCGGGATGCAGATCGTCTCCAATCCGCTGGCCGAGCCTTCGACCTCAGCGCTGACGCTGGCGTTGTACCCGACGTCGGCCGTGTGGGCTATCCCACCGAGCGCGCCCGGACACTGATCCAGATGCTTGAGCCGTTCGAGCGTGGGTGAGGTCGCCTGAGAAGCTGGCTGCTTCGGTAGCCAGTAGTTCATATAGCACGGGCGCCGGCTGCTCTGAGGAGGTCGAGGAGCGTGAGCGTTGATCTGGTGAAAAGCCGGGCTGAAGAAAAAGAAGGAGTTTACGAGGAAGCGGCGACAGGCTGCGTCATTGACGCAGCCTGTCGGAGATCTTAGGCCTGCTCGCGGGCGGTCTTAAGCGCGTTGGTCCACCAGACCAGCTCGTCGAGCATGGCGGCGGCGTTCTGCTGGAGGTACTCCAGCTCGGCAATGTTCTTGCCCTGCTGCCAGACGGCCATGAAATCGGCGCCCTGAATATGCACGCCGGTGCGGGTCGGGGCCATCTGGAGCTCGACGCAGATCAGGCGGAGCTGCTCGATCGCGCGGGCGGCGCCGACGCTGCCGTAGCCGACAAACGCAGCCGGCTTCTTGTTCCAATCGGGATACGCGTAGTCGAGCGCGTTCTTCAGCACGCCGGTGATGCTGCGGTTATACTCGGCCGTCACGAAGATGTAGCCATCGTACTCGGCGACCTTCTGCTGCCAGCGCTGGGCAACTTCGTTCTTGGCGGGCGCCCACGCATTCGAGGCGACTTCATCAAAGAAAGGCAGCGGGAAATCACGGAGATCGAGGATCTCGACGTCAATATCGCCGCGCTGGGAGGCAAGGTTATAGATCCACTGGGCCGGCTTCTCGCCAAACCGGGTTTCGCGTGTACTGCTGATGATAACTGCGATCTTAGGCTGTGCCATGATACGTCCTTACAACTTGATGGATGATTCCAGCGATGATGTAGGAGCTACAAGCTATACTTTAGTTTGTAGCTTATCTTTCGTAAGAAAAGAATACCATAACTTTGGGAGATGTCAAATCTATACGCCGATCAGTTGCGTAGTACAATGTAGTTGTGAATTTTGTAACGAAAGGCTGCGCTCGACATGAGGAAGTGGTACACGCGGTTTGATCGGCTCGACACGCTGATTACGGAGAACATGGCGCGCTACGGCATCGTTCTGATGCGCATCGGCCTGGGGATTGTGTTCTTGTGGTTTGGCGTGCTCAAGTTCTTTCCTGGCCTGAGCCCGGCCCAGGATCTGGCGACGCGTACGATCGACCTGCTAACCTTCGGGCTGATTCCGGCCAGCATCAGCCTGATCCTGCTGGCCGCGTGGGAGTGCGCGATCGGCCTGGGGCTGATCAGCGGCAAATTCCTGCGGGTGACGATTCTGCTGCTGCTGATGCAGATGCTGGGCACGGTGACGCCGCTGGCGCTGTTTCCCGGCGAGGCTTTTCTGGTCTTTCCGATCGCGCCGACGCTGGAAGGGCAGTACATTATCAAAAATATCGTGCTGGTGAGCGCGGCGCTGGTGATCGGCGCAACCGTGCGCGGCGGGCGTGTTGTCGCCGATCCTGAGCAGCTGAGGGATGGCGCGAAGTCCCATCGCGCGGCTAAGCCCTACTCGCTCTCACAGTAGCGCGCACGATTGCAGATGCTGGGCCTTAAGCAGGTTACACCGCCCACTCGGAGCGGTGTAACCATCGATTGAAGCTGGTCAGTTATACCGCCGCAGCGGCAGCAGCTGAGTCCTTGTAGGCCATGAGCGCAAGATACCAGCCGAATGGAATCAGCCAGGGTAATTCGGGAAGCTCCATCGCGGCGGGCTGGATCTCGACCTGTGACGATAGATGGAACACGCCGCCCATTTTGTAGCGCACCAGCGCCGTCTCGCTCTCGTTCTTGATCTCGTACTGTGTCTGCCACATGTTCGTCGATACGAGTAGCTTACGGCCATCCGGCAGCGTGAGCGTACCGCCGCCGCTCCAGGTGTTGTTGGCAAAGGTCGCGATGTCGGTATCGCTATCGCACACACGAACCGTGACCTTGGTCTGCCAGAACCCGACGCGCTTGAAGGTCCAGCAGCCTGCGGCGCTCTCAGCCGTGGCGAACGAGCCAAAGGAGCTGCGAAAGCGCAGCGTTGCCGCGAGCTGATCGCCGGATCGCAGCTCGTACTCCATCTTCGAGACTTTCGGCTGGCTCCACTTCAGCTGTTGGCCGGATAGCGCAGACAGTGATTGCATACGTTGCTCCTCGCGCTAGCCTGAGACGACATCAGCGCAGGCTAGTACAAACTGTACGCCGCAGTATCGCGCGATGTTGCACGCGCGATACTGCGGCGAGCCGCCCACGCTGGAAGCGGCCGGCGCAAGCCGAGTACAGCCGCGATCCGGTGGGAAGCGCTAGCGTCCGGCGGCGTTGGTCGGGCCGGTGCGACGTAGCTGATCCGCAAGATCGATGCGGAGCCAGAGGTTGCTGGATCGCAGCCGGAGCCGCAGCCAGCGCATCTTCGCTTGTTTGCGGCGCAGGGCGCTGGGTGGCTCGTAGTAGCCATAGCGGCGTTTGGACCAGGGCCGCCCGTATTCACGCTGGACGAGGTGAGAAAATCGATCGAGGGTATCGGCGAAGTCTTCTCCGATACGGGCTTCGACACGCAGGCTCATGTGGAAGTGCCAGGTAGCGGCAGGCACGGCGCCGGTCGCAGATGCGACAACGGTTGCAGTATACTCGATCACCGGTGAAGCGCAAGCCCCGCAGGGCTATGATCTCGGCGGAGCGCTCGACTCTCCCGACTGCGGGATCTGAGCTAGCCTCCCGCTGCATACCACTTCAACACCCGCAAGGCGCGTAGCGTATTCCAGCGGCTCGGCCGGCCCTCGCCCTCGTCCAGCTCGATCGGCATCTCGCCCGGATAAACGGTCTCAAGCGGCCACCGGCCGTCACCGTCGCGCTTGGATGCGACCAGGTCGATCGCCTCGGCCACGCGCTCATCGGGCACGACGCCGGCGCGGCGCAGGTACTCAAGCCCGCGCAGCACGTCATAGTGCCACCAGGTCGGAAAGGCAAAGCGGGTCCACGCGGCGTTGCCCTTACGATCGCGCTCGATCACCTCGCCTGTAGACCGCCGGCGAAAGAGGCGACGCTCAAGCAGGTACTCCTGCCCACGAAGACGGGCCTCGGTCACCTCCGGCCTAGCCCCACCAGCTAGCTCGTGCTCAAGCAGCGCTTCCAGCACGCAGATCGTGGTGTTGAACGACGACCGGGTCGAGCCGTTCTCGGCCTCGCAGTTCCAGCCGCCGTCGGGCAGCTGTTCGCCAAGCAGCCGGTCGACGATGCCCCGGACGTCCTGGCCGAAGTAGGCGCCGACCGCGCCGACCTGCCCGTTGATGCAGGGCTCCACCTCGCCGGCGAAGAACGGGTTGCCGTCATAGGCCGGCCAGCCCTGCCAGGTCACGTGGTCACGGACGAGGCCCACCGCGCGGCGCGCCTGGTCACTCGCGGGATCGAGGCCCATCTCCCGCAGCAGCATCAGAACGTGCATGGTAGAGTTCCAGCCACGGTTCCACGCCGCTCCGCCCCATTGCCCGTCGTCGCCCTGGAGTGCGAGCAGCCGCGCGCCTGCGCCCTCGGTGGCAACCCGCGCTCGCTCGGCCGCGACCTCATCCGTAGGCGCGCCGAGCAGGTCTTGCAGCACCTGCCAGCGGATCGCAGGGTCAGAGTCAAGCAGCCACTGGATGACCGATTCCGATAGCTGCGGGGCTTGCCGGTTGGGTGGATGAGTCGCCATCTGCGCATGCTCCTCAGATTGGATAAACGATGCTGTTGATTGCCGAACGCGTACGTCGACCGCAGCCTGTGAGCGGCCACCAGCGTATCGCATGAGGCGCTCTCATACCAGTATAACCACGGGCTGCAACTGGCAGGAGATTCCGCTGAGCGAGGATTCGGCTCCAGGAGCAGCTGGCTACTTCGCTGGATCGTCGCTCACGTAGATCGGATTAGTCAGCGCCCAGCGCCAATCGCGCAGATCCAGATCCGGCGGCGCGTGCGGCGGAATGATCGCTAGCGGCGCATCGCCCACCAGCTCGGCGCGCACATAGCGCGCGGCGGTGAGCGTGTGGCGCACCGCTGCCGATGCGGAGGCGATCGGCGTCTCGTGGGCCAGCCTGCCATCGGCGATCAGCCTGAGCGTCCAGTCGGCCCCGCGCTCGATCTGCACCTCGACGTTCAGCTCAGCGCCCGGCGCGATGCGCAGCGTTTCGCCCATCTCGGCGGCTGAGGCGCCCGCTGTGGCGCGGAGATCCAGGCGTGGACCGTCCGGCGCGGCGCTGATCGAGGCTCGTCCGGCGCGAATCGCGGCTAGAATCGCAGGGACGCTGCGCGCGCTCACCTTGACCCAGGTTGTCGGCTGGCCCAGGCGCAGAAATCCGGTCTCGTCGCCCGCTGGACAATGGTAGTCGCTGCCGCCCACGACCGGCAGCCGTCGCCCGCTGGCCAGCAGCCGATCCCACAGCTCCAGGCTTTCGGCGTTGCGCCAGGGCCACGGCCCCTGCCAGACCTCTAGCGCATCCACGGGCAGATCTGGGCTGTACTGCCAGGCCGGGCCGTCCTGCTTGGGATGATTGATCGAGCAGACTCCGCCATGCGCATGAGCCAGCGCGATCACGGCCCGCATGTCGTCGTCGCTGCGACAGCGAAAATCGCACCAGTGGCCAGTGCCCCAGATATTCATGTGGCCGTAGTTGGTTGTGACTTCCTGGCCGGGAATCAGCAGCAGCGCGTCGTCGGCGAGCGCGGCGATCTGGGCATGATGGCTGATCGTGTTGTGATCGGTGATCGCCAGGAAGTCGAGGCCGAGCGCGCGGGCTTTGGCGGTCAGCTGCTCGGGCGTGCCCTTTGCGTCGCTGTGATGCGTATGGCTTTGCAGATCGCCGCGCAGCCAGAAGCGCGCGCTATCCGCGATCTCTGGTTGAACCGTGACAACTGCCGGTGAGGCGAGCGCATCGATGATCGGCTGAAGCTCATCGGCGAGCGTGGCCGCGATCGTGATCTGGTAGTCGGCGCCGCCAGGAGGAATCTGGTAGAGCCCAAGCAACACCTGATAGGTTCCGGCGGGCAGCGGTCCGGGCAGATAGCCGGGCGTAGCCTCAGTCGTCGTGATCGTAAACTCGCTGCGCGCGCCGCCGCTCCAGCCGCGAAAGCCAGCGCCGCCGGGAAACTCCGTGCCGTGCGGATCGAAGAGGCCGAGATCGATCACCGTCTCCTCACCGGCGTCGGCGGGCGAGGTCGCGGCGTAGCGATAGCTGACGTGCAGCCGGCTCGCGGGAGCAGGCAGCGTGAACGGAACGTACCGATAATCATGATTTCGCTTATCTGCCGGCGAAACATGATCGCTGAGCTGGAGCGTGAATGTATTCATGAACTGTGGTTTCTCGATCCTTGAGAAGTTAGCCTTTAACGCCCCGGCCCAGCGCGCCGAGACTCTGCTCGAAGTAGGGCTGCAAGATCAGATACAGCAGCAGCACCGGCAACGCGATCATCACGCCGGCCGCCATAAACTTCTGCCACTCGACGGTATAGGTCAGCACGAACGAGCGCAACGCGATCTGCGCGGTGTACATCGGTGGCTGGCGCGCGACGATCAGCGGCCACAGATACTCGTTCCAGCGGCTCAAAAACGTGAAGATCGCCACGATCGCCAGGCCGGGCCGTGACAGCGGCAGCGCTACCAGCCAGAAGACCTGCCACGGCGAGGCGCCGTCGATCGTCGCGGCCTCGTCGAGATCGCGGGGAATACTCAGAAAATACTGGCGCATAAAAAAGACGCTGAACGCCGTCACCGCGCCCGGTACGATCAGGCCCTGATAGGTGTTGAACCAGCCCTGCTCGCCGCCCAGAGGCATATTTTTGATGATAAACATCAGCGGCACGACCAGCACAGCGGCCGGCATCATCATGGTCGCCAGCACAACCCAGAAAAGGAAGCGCCGCGCGGGAAACTCCATCCGCGCAAAGGCAAACGCCGCCAGCGAGCCAAAGAGCAGATTGGTGAACACCGAAACCACCGCGACGACGAAGCTGTTGTACACGCCGCGCGGCACGGCGCTCTGGCTCCAGGCCAGGCTATAGTTCTGCGGCGTGACCTGCTGCGGCAGCAAGGTCGGCGGATACACGAAGGTTTCCCAGGGCGCTTTCAGCGACGTCGAGATCATCACCACGAACGGGCCGAGCGCGATCAGCAGCACGACCAGCAGCGCCGCATAGATCGCCGTGTTCTTGGCCCAGCCGAACGATCGAGGAGCGCGAGCAGCCATTCAATCCTCCGGTGAAAGACGCATCTGGAAGTAGGTGATCACCAGCAGCAGCCCCAGCACCGCCACCGACATCGCCGAGGCATAGCCGATTTTGAGCGACTCCGAGGCCGCGAAGGCAATATAGCGCACCGTGACCTCGGTCGCGTTCTGCGGCCCGCCGTCGGTCATTAGATCCACCACCGCCACCACCTGAAACGAGGCGATCGTCGACATAATCACGGTGTAGATCACGATCGGCATGATCGCGGGAATCGTGATGAAGCGGAAGCGCGCCCAGCTCCCGGCGCCGTCTATCTGCGCGGCCTCGTACAGCTCGGGCGAGACGTTTTTCAGCGCCGCCAGAAAGATCGGCGTGTTGTAGCTCAGGCCGCGCCACGCGCCGTAGAGCACGATCGAGAAGAGCGCCATCCCGCCCGAGCGTAGCCAGCCGATCGCGGGCAGTCCCAGCGAGACCAGCAGGCCGTTGAGCGTGCCCTCGTCCTGATACATCCACAGAAACACAACCGCCATCACGGCCTCGGAGGCGATCGTGGGCAGGAAGTAGAGGATTTTGAAGGCGGTGATGCCCGGCAGCCGGCGGTTGAGCAGCAGCGCCACCGCCAGCGCGCCGCCCAGCCCCAGCGCGATCGAGCCGACCGCGTAGATCGTGGTGGTGAGCAGCGTTTTGCGAAACAGCAGATCGCCCGCCAGCTGCCGGTAGTTATCCAGCCCGGCCCACTGCGGCGCTTCGATCAGGTTATAGCTGGTGAAGCTGAGATAGATCGCGACGGCGATAGGCAGCAGCACGAACACGAACAGCACGATCAGCGCGGGCGCGATAAACAGGTAACCGTAGATCCAGCGCTGATGCCGGGCGCTGCTCAGACCAAACGCGGCGCCGCGCGGCTGTGCCTGTTCGATGGATGTTGACATGCGCGTTCTCCGGGCGACAGTCCCACGTGTTGATTGTGCGCGTGGGACCGTCGCGACTGTTTCTACTGGCCCTCGGCCTTATCGATCGCGGCCTGGGCGGTGGTCTGCGCGGTCTTGAGCAGATCGGCCGCGCTGCCGCCGTCCATCGCGGCGCGCACGGCGTCGTTCCAGGCTTTGGCGGCGTCGGCGTACGGCTCCAGCGCATACGGAGCGGCCGTCTTGAGCTGCTCGTAGAACGGCTGGGCCAGCGTGTCGTTTTGCAGGTAGGTGGTGTTGTACAGCTCGGCGATCACCGGGTAGCGCGCCTGATCCTGGACCATGCCCATCTGGTAGCTGTTGGTGGTGAACCACTTCAGTAGCTCAAAGGCCACATCTTTATTTTTGCAGCCCTTGGGAATCCAGAGCGAGCCGCCGCCGAGCACCGAGCCGTCGGTCTGGCCGGTCATACCGTTGGGCAGCGGCGCGGTGCCGACTTTCTCGATCAGATCCGGCTTGGCCTCTTTGCGGATGCGGGCCAGATCCCACGGGCCGCTGAAGAAGAAGGCGGCCTTCTCCGCGCCAAAGATCGCGACGGGCGCATCGGTCTGGCGCGGCGTTTGCGGCGGAATCGGGCTGACCTTGTCTTTGTGACCCAGCTCCGAGATATTGGTCAGCACCTCGACGACCTTGGGATCGTCAAGATTGGCCTTGATCTGATCGTTCTCGGTCTTGAGCAGATCCACGCCGTTGGCGACGATCATGCCGCTCATCGCCCAGGAGGAGGCCGAGATCACGGTGCCGTAGACGCCGTCTTTGGTCAGCTTCTGGGCCGCGTCACGAGCATCCCCGAAGGTCCAGTCTGCGGTTGGCTCGGCCACGCCGGCGTTTGCGAACAGCTCTTTGTTGTAGATCGTAAACAGCGTGTTGATGTCGAGCGGAATCCCGTAGACGCGCTCTTTCCAGGTCACATCCTGAACCGCGCTTTCCATGAATTTATCGTTCTGCTGCCAGGCGGTCCACAGATCGGTCACATCCTCGGCGAAGCCCTGCGCGCCCATGGCGTACGGGTGTCCGTGGCTGACGCAGGGCGCGGTACCGGTGCCCACAGCCAGCTTGACCTGGTTCTGCATGTCGCCCCACTCGTAGCCGCTGACGTTCAGCTTGACGTTAGGATACGCCTGCTGAAACGCGGCAAAGACCGCCTCGACCGGCTTGGTCTGGTAGTAGTCGGCGGCCATCCACACGTCGAGCGTGAGTTCGCCCTGCTCTACAACTGTGCTGTTGATCGGGATTTCGGGAATGGTTTTGCTAATATCCGCGCCGGCTGCGGGATCGCCTTCGGGGGCGGCTGCGGTTGCCGCGACATTGGTAGCTGAGGCTGCGGGAGCGCTGGTCGCGTCGGCGCTGGGAACTTGCGGCGCTGCTCCACCACAGGCCGCCAGCAGCAGACTGAGGCAGACGAGCAGCGATGCTAGCGATGATCGTCGTTTCATGCGTGTATCCTTGCTATGTTGAGCGATCGGTACAGGTTTGGATAACGTCGAACGCCGGATCTCAAGCCCGATTCGTCCTCCTTTCCCGGCTGCGAATCGACTCACGGAAGCCTCTGTACTTTAATGCACTTGTCAAATTTTGGAAAAGATCAGCACCTCGATCGCAGCCGATCGAGGTGCCTGAATGATTGCCGGATGATGCAAAGTCGGAGCTAGTCGCCGCCGCCACCGCCGTCGCCGCCGTCACCGCCGTCACCGCCGAAGTCAGCCGAGTCGAAGCTGCTGTCGAAGGAGTCCAGCGTGCTGTCGAGCGTGTCGAAGGCCAAGAAATCGAAGTCGAAGCCGTCGAAGTCGGTGTCGTCGTGATCGAACGGGCCGACAATCACGCTGTCGCCGCTCTGGCCGACGTTGAGCGCCTGCGAGATGCGCCCGTAGTGCGGTTTGAGCTCGTCGACGAGCAGCACGGTTGCGCCCAACGTCGCGATCAGCGCCACCGCAGTGGCCGGATCACGGTCGACCAGTGTCGGCAGCGTGCGCGCCTGGCTGAGCTGGCCGGTGATCTCCTGGCGCAGCGCCTCGCCCGCCGCTGTCGGACGGTAGCGCGTGGTGTTGAAGAGGCCAAGCCGTTTTTTGGTGTATTGCTCGATCAGGCCGCGACGGATGAGCGCCGGGATAATCTGCTCGCTTTGAAACTTGCCGAGGTCGGTACCAAAGCTTTTGCGCGCCTGCTGCACCACCTGCGGAATCGTCGCGTCGGTGTCTTTGGCTCTGGCCTGGGCCACAACGCCGAGCGCCGCTTGAAACGCCGGGCTGTCCGCGATCTGGGTCTGCGCGTCCGGGCTGAGCTGGAGGTAGTCGGTTTTGCGCGTGCGGCCAAACGAGAGTCGCTTCTCCTCGTGACGCAGCGTGATCAGCTTGCGTGCCAGCAGCTCCATCAGCGTTAGCTTGAAGGCCGCGCGGCCCTGGTTGAGATCGGGATTTTGCAGTACGAGCGCTTCCGCCGCGCTGAGCGATGCTCCAGTGGGGGGAGTGGTCATGATGGCCTTCTTTCTGCTATGGGTTCGATCCGGCATGTCACGTGGTCAGCATACTATACCGAATCCGCCCGGCCGCAGCCTCCTGTTTGTTCTTTCTTTTTTCGTTTGTTGCTGATGCGAAGCCAGGTCAGGCAGAAGAACAGCTCCTTCAGAATGTTCTGAAAGAGCTGCTGTGGATCGATCTGAGTTTGTAGGCGATCTAGTTCAGGCTGGTCGCGACTTCGCCAACCATCGCGGTAAGCGTTCCCAGGCCGGCGTTGGCCAGATACCAGGTCGCGGGCTCAAGATAAACCATCTTTCCGCTCTGCGCGGCCTTGGTCGCCTTGACCAGCTCGTTGTCCAGCACCTGCTGCGCCGATTGGCCGGCCTCGCCCGTCACCGAGTCGCGATCGATGATGTACAGAATATCATTGCTTTACAAAATGATTCGAGATTTGTGCAGGCCCTCACCCCTGGCACTGACGTGCCTTCCCCTCTCCCGCCGCCGCAGGAGAGGGGTAATTATGGTACTGCCTTTGTTCTTTGTCCGTCTTAGGTTCTGGGTTTTTCTGCTTTATGAGGTCGTCGGTGTATCCTGCGCTTCAGGAGCCGATGATGTGAGCCGCGAAGAAAGCGCGTTTGCGTCGAAGAGGCGGAAGTGGGGATTGCCGTAGTGCTGGTACGCGCCCCAGGTACGGACACCATAGAGCTTTTGCGCAATCTCACAGCGCGCCGCGCGCATAGCAATATGCATCGGCTCCGGCGATGCTGTGGGCAGATAGCGTCCGTCGGCGTCGCGTTTGATGCCGAGCATTGAGGCGTACAGCGTCAGGGCAAAATCGCGGGCGGCAAGATCGGCGACCGGCCAAGCCGTGCAGACGAAGTTGGCAACGCCGCGCGCAAAGAATGACTCGGCAAAGCTCGGCGCTAGCTCGGCGTTGCGGCCTTCGGAAGCATCAGGCGTCACGCCGGACTCGCACGCATTAGAGAACACAAAGCTCGGCACGCGATCGATACGATTGATCTCGCGCGCTGATAGGCGCTCGCCGCCGGTGAAAATCCAGCCCGAGGCCGCAGGATCGGCTCGATCGTACGTGCAGTGACCGGCGAAGTGGACAAGGTTGAATGAGCGCTCCATCATATTGCGCAGCACGGCGGTGCGGGTCGCCTCGTATGGCCCGAACAGGCGCACAACTTCCACGCGACTCTCGCTGGTGGTCTCGTACACACTATTGAAGGCCTCGAACAGATCGGCCACGGCCGCGCCTTCTTCCTCGGCTCCAGGCAGTCGCATATCGGCGGCGGGATCGGCGATCACCAGCACGCGCAACAAGCGGCGCGGCGGCGGCGGCGCATCGCGCGGCGGTGCCAGGATCGTACGAAACTGACGCGTCAGGCCACGACTCGTGCCGAGAAACACATCCTCGAACTGTGTTCTTTGGGCATCTGCCTCCGCGACATCGGGCTCGAAGTCTGTGTAGGTGAGCATTTCCCAGTGGATGCGCGCGGTTGTACGATCCAGAATCATCACCAGCGGCGCGTTGGTAAACATATGCTCGCGCAGATCATCGGGCAGCAGCAGGTTGGCCATGAACTGACCGCGCTCACTTTGCTGTGTCAGATCGTACTGCTTCATCAGCTCATCGTTGGCGGTGAGCACCAGCTTGGGGTCCAGCGGCACTTCGCGCTCGGGAATGGTCGCGGTTTCCGTGATTGCGCCAAAGCGATAGGTATCGTTGTCCAGCCACAGCGTAACGCGGGTCGGCGGCGTGTCGGGATTGTCTTCCTGGATCTGGATACGGCGGCTCAGCGGATCGCGTCGGCGCTGGCGCTCGCGCTGCCATTCTTGAAAGTCCTCTTTCTGCCCGAGCTCCTCGAAGCTCTGGATTGCCTCGTCGCTCAAGGGCGTGTAGCTGATAATCAGCCGGTCATCGCGGCGCAGACGCTGCTGCTGCTCTTGAATCGCGCGATCGACCTCGGCCATGCGGCGCGGATCTTTTTCGACAAAGGTGATGCGCCGCAGACGATGATCCTTGTCGTCGGTGGAGCCGGTTACCGCCGCCTTGATGCCGCGAATCCATGAGTCGACGGCTTTGCGCACAGGTATGTTGCCGGTCCCCGCTCCGATCATCACGGTTGCCAGGTGGTGCTTGCCCAGCCGTCCCAGCGCCCAGCAGATTTCTCGCGCCAGCACGGCCAGCTCAGGCGCTCCAAACCGCCCCGTTTGCCCCATGCCGGCGATGGCAATGATCCGTTGTGATTCTCCTGCGCTGGGAACATGGCGAGGATCGGGGAGGAAGAAGGGCTGGCCCAGATCGCCGCTGATGATGCCGCGCTCGATAAACTGTGTTAGCGGGTAGTCGTGCTGTCTTGCGCGCTCGCCAGCTGCCGCACGTTGATCGTGGTTGAGGGCGTGATACAGGGCTTTGTCCAGGTCCAGCAGCGCAGAGTACGGTCGTACATTTTTATAGTGACCAACGCCAAGCGCATCGATAGGCACCGAGTTGGTGACCACAGTGTCGATGTCGACGATATTGCCATGCACCAGCCCGATCTCAATCCTGGTATCAAAGTCGACTTTGGGCTTGCTTACCTGCTCCTCTTCACGGTAGCACAGAATATCGCGGGTCAGAAAATTTTCTATTTTGCGCTCCTCAGCCGCCCAATACTCGCTGCCGTCCGCATTGCCGGTCCTTGCCTTTATGGAGCGGAGCATGTTTTGAAGAGTTTCCTGTCCCTGCTGAGTCTGCCGGTGAAACACCTGGACACTTGGGGAGTCGGTGGTATTCTGGCCCGAAAGGGGCCTGGTTGCCAGCACCTCGGTTTTCCCATTGGTCAAGAGATCATGCAGCGCGCCCAGCACTTTGGGATGCGTTGTCAGGTTGCCGTGTGGCTCGTCGACATAATACGTAGGAAACGCCGAATCGGGGGACAGTCGGCTCAGATCATAGGTGACAAATCCGTCGCCCTGCTTCGAAACCTGATAGGCATCTTCCATATCGATGCGCTGTATGTTCGTGATATGCTGCGCCGTGATGTGTGTGTCGCCGACGATCGAGATCATGCGCTCGGGATCGACGACAGGATGCAAAGTTTTGTGGATCTGGCGCGCGGCGTCAAGGTAGTGCTGGGAAACTTGCAGGCTGCGATGGAGGTTATCGTAGGTCACTGCCTGGTAGAGCTGATCCAGATCCTGGTTGGGCGCCGCGAGATCTCCCGGCCGATACAGCTGATCTGCACCCCGCTCGATGAACGGCGACGGCAGCATCTGGTAGAGGCCAGTAAAAGAGTGGACGATATTCAAGATCTCGTTGCGGTTGTGGCGCAGATCGATCTCGTCTAGTTCGCCGACCAGATGGCTCAGCCCGGTGAGCACCTGCGGGATGACAAACGAGCCGTAGTTGGGCGAGCCCAGCATGATCAGGCGGCCACCCGCGCGCATGTCGGTGACCGTGTCGCGCATCGTCGCCCAGCGCTCGGGAGCATGGCGCACAAAGGTCCGCGCCACCACGCCGCCTAAGCCATGCGCTACAATATGGAAGGGCTCGTTCTCGCTGAACCACTCATTCACCAGCGCCTCAAGCTGGGCCGCTGCGGTGCGCACACTTTTGCGCCAGTCGTACCAGAAGCCCCATACGTTCCAGTGCTCGCTCAACGACAGCAGCAGGTCGCCGTAGTAGCGCTTCAACATGCCGGTAACGCGGATCTCGTCCTGCGCATTGAACTCGTTGCGCCCGTCCTCGCGTAGCCGCAGGCTTTCAAACTTGCCGTCCATCAATTGTCGCGCGTTGACCCAGATTTGCTCATATGTGCCCTGGGAATTCATGGCGCTCAGCGCGCTGCCCATGAAACAATGAATCACCACCACGTTGCCCCATGGGTCGTGCCTGGCGCGGCTGACACGGCAGCGCAACGCGAGGCTACGTAGGCGGCGATACTGCTCGGTGCCGAGATAGCTGCGCAGCGCTCGGTCCTGGTTAGGATCTGGTTGGCGCAGAATGTCAGTGAGGTCCTCTATATTCGCCTTTTCGAACTTGGCGATAAACTCGCGTTCGTCGAACATGCGGCTACCTCCTAGGTGTTAACCACTGAGTATCGCGCGGAAGTAACGATCTCGCAGTCTTGCAGTGAGCAGTTTCCAACCGATGGCGATCTGTGGTAGTGGGAAGCTGTCAATGATTTATAGTCTATACCGAACGTCAAATGCCCGTACTGCCTGATGCGTTTGTCTGGCCCTTATCCTTGGCCCTCACCCCCTGGCCCCCTCTCCCGTTGCGACAGGCGAGGGGGAAACGGCGGTACTTCCGTTGTTCTTTGGCCAGGCCCTCACCCCCTGGCCCCCTGCCCCACCGTCGCGGGTTCCTTTCCCGCTCCTGTGCCGTAGGCGAGGGGGAATCTGCGGTACTTCCGTTGTTCTTTGCTCTTTGTTCTTTGTTCTTTTGTCCCTTCGTTCTCCTCAACTTAGGGTACAATCTTGCGAGAAGCTCGTTTGGAAAGGTTGTTGTTCCTTGAAAATTCACTATACGCTAACCGTTGCCCAGCCTGCTCAGCATCTGCTCGACGTGACGATCGAGGTGAGCGAGGTGCAGGCTGAGGCGCTCGATTTTGTGCTGCCGACCTGGACGCCCGGCTCGTATCTGATCCGCGAGTATGCGCGGCATGTTCAGGAAGTAAGCGCTACCACCGGCGATCGTTCGCTGAGCTGGCAGAAGCGCGATAAGCAGACCTGGCGCGTCGTCACTGCGGGCGTGGAGCGGGTGCGGCTCAGCTACCGCGTGTATGGCAATGAGCTGACGGTGCGCACCAACCATGTCGACGATACGCACGCGCATGTGATTCCGGCGGCGACGTTCATGTATGTCACCGGTGCGACCGAGCAGCCGCTGACGGTAGAGGTCGTCGCGCCGGCGGGCTGGGAGATCGCCACGGGCCTGGATGCCGACCAGTCGGGTCGCTTCGTGGCCGACGACTTCGATCATCTGGTAGATAGCCCGTTCGAGATCGGCCGGCATCGCACACTGCGCTTCGAGGTCGACGGCAAGCCGCACCGGATCGTGATCTGGGGCCGGGGCAACGAAGACGAGCAGCGTCTGATCGACGATACGCGCGCGATCATCTCGGCTGCGCGCGAGCTTTTTGGCGGCCTGCCCTATGACCACTACACCTTTTTCCTGATGCTGGCCGGGAAAGCTGCGGGCGGCGGCCTGGAGCATCGCAACTCGACCTCGCTGCTGCTGCCGCGCTTTAGCTTCGGCTCCGCCAAAACCTACGAGCGCTATCTGACAGTGGCCTGCCACGAGTTTTTCCACGTCTGGAACGTCAAGCGCATTCGTGCTGCCGGACTCGGCCCGTTCGACTACACCCAGGAGACCTACACCACGCTGCTGTGGGCGATGGAGGGCATCACCGAGTACTACACCGATCTGCTGCTGGCGCGCTGCGGGCTGCTGACGCCCAGGCGCTACCTTGAGCGGCTGGCCGACGACATTGTGACGCTTCAGCAGACGCCCGGCCGCTTGCTGCACAGCCTGGAGTGCTCTTCGTTCGACACCTGGATCAAGTTCTACCGGCCCGACGAAAACACCGCCAACACGACGGTCTCGTACTATCTCAAGGGCGCGATCGTCGGGGCACTGCTGGATCTTGAGCTGCGGCGGCTCACCGCTAACGAGTATTCGCTCGACGATGTGATGCGCTACCTGTTCCGCCAGTATCCGCTGAATGGTCCCGGCATACCCGAGCGCGACGGCTATCTTGCGGCGATCCGTGAGGTGACGGCTCAAGATCTCAGTAAGTTTTTCGCCCGCTACATCGGCGGCACCGACGAGCTGCCTTTCGAGCAAGTCTTTGCGGCGGCCGGTCTCAAGCCGAGCTGGGATTGGAAAGATAAAGCGGCCGATGGTCGATCGCCAAAGCCTACGCTCGGCGCGCGAACCAGGCAAGTCGAGGGTCAGCTCAAGGTGGCGGCGGTGCTCACGGATACGCCGGCCTATCACGCGGGCATTCACGCCGACGACGAGATCGTGGCCGTCGACGGCTATCGCGTGACCGACGATGCCGGCCTGCGTGAGCGGCTCAACGATCGCAAGATTGGCGAGCGCGTGACGCTGACGCTCTTCCGGCGCGACGAGCTGCGCACGATCGAGGTTGAGCTGGCGGCAGCGGCGCGGGATAAGTTGGCGATCGAGCCGGTGGCGCAGCCCGACGCAACCCAGCAGCAGATCTACAACAGCTGGCTCGGCATTCGCACGCAGGACGAGCCCGGCGCTTGACGCTCCTTGCCGGTGAGGGTATGCTGATCACAGATCAAGGAGCAGGGAAGATGCAGCGCACGCCACATGTGGTGATCTGGGACGATCAGCACGCCGCCGAGCAGACGATCGATGCCGCCGAGATGATGCAGCGGCTGGCGCGGGTGCTGGGCGCCGACTACAAAGAAAAAACCTTTCGTGGCGAGCCTCGCTACGAGCTACAGCGCTTCTATCCCGGCGGCTTTGAGCTGAGTATCGTCGCCGGGCATATCTACGACGATCGCGAGGTGCTGTCGCTGGCAATCGAGCTGCGCGCGGCGGCCATGGCTCAGCCGCTGACCTCGGTGCAGCTTTCGAACGGCGTGCAGCGGGTCAAGGCCTCGCAGGATACGGCCTGGCTGCGCGCGTGCAACGGCACGATCGTGATCGTCGGCGCCGGGCTGGGCGGGATCGTCGAGGTGCAGAACTAATCATCAAGGTACTTAATTATTCGGTGACACTCCAAATTTCCCTAGCTGCTGTGATGTACTGTTGATGTTAGTTTGTTTCCTTGCTCAGGTATGTATAATATAGGCATTATTATGCTGGAGGGCTAGATATGCCGGGACAATTAACTCAATTTCGTATTGAGGCTTTGCATCAGAGTCGTACCATTCATGTGTCAATTACAGATAACAAGTTGGTCTTGGTAGGTGAAAATGGCACTGGTAAGAGTACAGTTGCAAACTTAATTTACTTTTTCCTCACTAATCAGTGGCGACGAATGCTTGATTATGAGTTTGATGCCGTTGTTGCTGTCATTGATTCAGAAGAGATTGTGGTTACTCGAGAGGAACTTACGGCATTTCGAGACCATCGGAGTAGTAGGAACCGGCTTTTCCAAGCCTTGCCAGCTAGTTTTATTCGTAGAATTGACTTACTGCTTAGGTCAACCACTCCCGAACAGTTGTTGACTGATCGTGACGTACTTGATCAACTCTCAGACGAGCTTGGAGTATCTTCATCTGTGGTTGAGCATTACCTATTACTCTTGGTTGCGGAAGAGTCTCCTGTTGATGAAAAGCGCAATAATATTACACAGACTATTGCCCTGTCTAAACTTAACCAGGTTCTTTATCTTCCAACGTATCGACGTATTGAACAAGATCTTCGTTCAATATTTCCTGGATCTGAAAATGAATTCGATCACTTTCGAGAGAGAATGACAAGGAAAACAAGAAATATTAGCTATATAGAATTGGTTGAGTTTGGGATGGAGGATGTTGAGAAGACTATTCAACGAAGAATGGCTGAAATTAAGGATGATGTTAGAAATGGATTAAATAACTTGACTGGTAATTATCTTCGCGATGTTATCCGTGGTGACTACGAGTCTGCTAACCTTGCTGTATTTGGTGGGCTTAACGAAACGACCATTAATGCAATATTTAGTCGTATCGATGAATCGATATTGCCAACACAAGATCAGAGTAGATTACGGCGTATTATTACAAAAATTAATAGAGACAAGTCTGTAGAAGACGATGAAAAAGTTGTCGTCCACTTCTTAACTAGACTAATTAATTTATACGAAACTCAGCAGCATAATGAAAGTGATGTTCAAGAATTTGTACGAGTATGTAATTTGTACTTAGTGGGAAAGAAGATAGTTTACGATAACGTAAACTTTAATATTTCCATTCATGAGAGTACTCCCGATAGTCGATATGGAAAAGATAATTTACCAAAACAAATTTCATTAAAAATGCTCTCTTCAGGAGAGAAGCAGATTGTTTCGTTGTTTTCACATATCTACCTTACTAAAGGATCTGGGTATTTTGTCATTATTGATGAACCAGAATTATCACTCTCTGTTCCTTGGCAAAAACGATTTTTGCCTGATATTTTAGAAACAGGACGATGTAACGGTCTTATTGCAGTCACTCACTCTCCTTTCATATTTGACAATCAGCTAGATAAGTACACTCACTCCTTAGAAGAATTCATGGAGCCGTTCAATGTCATTTCTTGATACGCTAAGGAATGCACGGTCGAGCGCTGCAACATGTTATCAGCAATTTGTAAATGATAATCCAAGATTTTCTAATCATGTTCTTGCTTTTTTTGAAGGACATGATGATCCTTCCTTTTATTATACTTTCTTACGTACATATATAGATGATCCCAAAAAAATACATGTATATAAGTGTGGAAATAAAAATCAGGTATACACAACATATTCTAAAATTGTTCAGCGAAATGATATTCAGAACATAGTTCTGTTCTTTGTTGATAAGGATTTGTCAGATATTCTTAATGAGCAGTATGTTGTTGCACCGAATATATACGTTACGGAATATTATTCTATTGAAAATTATCTAGTAAGTGAAGAGATGTTTGTTGCAGTATTTGTTGAGACATTCCAATTTGCATACAACTCCGGATTAGTTGACTTTATGCCCTTCTATATAATTTTTCAACGTGAGTTGAAACGATTTTATGGCTACTTACTTCCAATAATGGCATGGATCATCTTCTTGAAAAGGAATGGTTATCGCCCAACTCTTAATGATATTGATTTATCTCAAGTATTTGTGTTCAATGAAGAGTTAGTTCTCGAAACTCGGGAAAGTGTCAAAAAAGATGGTGAGATTGCTATAATTGGGCGTAAGTGTGGTGTATCAAATGTAGTAATCCCTTCAGCATCAATCGATGCGATTATTGCAGAATTGACACTGCTTGACCCAAAAAAGTATATTCGTGGAAAATTTGAGCTATGGTTCTTCGTTAAGTATATCGAAAAGCTTATCGACATTTTTGGGAAAATGCAGCATTTGACAGGAAAAGTAAATGTTAAAACTCGTATAAGTGAAAGTACAGCAGTTGCTTTTTTAGGGCCTAGATTAAGGGTTCCACCATCATTAGATGCTTTTCTAAGCTTTAACCTTCCCCTTCAACCTTGATGCTTCTATAATCTATAGCGTACTGCTAAATTAAATTGTAAATGTCGCCTAGCAAAATACCGTAAGTAATGCTGCTACACTGCTCAAACATCAGTAATGTTTACACGCTGCGATATCATGATAGCTTTGCATTACTCACCCTGGGCATCCCTGAGCTTAAACGCAAGAAATTGACTCTCGATGACCGATCGCGCTCCTGAACTCTTCGCCGATGTCGCCGTCCGCGTGGCGCTCTTCCGCAATCCGAACGCCGTCTACACCTACTACGTGCCGTCGTCGCTGCACAGCATGATCGAAGAGGGCGCGCTGGTCTGGGTGCCGTTCGGTCGTCAGCGGGTTCAGGGCATCGTGGTGGCGCTTTACAGCAGCCTGCCGCCGCATCTGCGGCCAACGCCGGATCAGCCGCTGCCGGTGCGTGACGAGCTGCTTCCGGCCACGGAGTTCGATCCCAACGCCCCAACTATCCGCCCGATCGATGAGATCAGCGAGGCCGAGATCACGATTCCGGCGCATCTCCTGCGGCTGGCGCGCTGGATGCACGGCTACTATCGCGTGCCGCTCTGGGATGCGCTAGATCTGCTGCTGCCGCCGGGCAGCGAGCAGCAGTCGCTGGCGACCTGGCGCGCAACCACGCAGGGCATGAGCGTAGAGCTGGGCACGCTGCCGGCTGCCGAGCGTGGCGTGCTCTACTATCTGCGGCGGCAGGGCGAAGTTTCCGAGGAGACGCTGCACGACGCGCTGCACGGATCGCCGAGCGAGCTGCGCCGCGTGTGCCGGACGCTCAAGGAGCGCGGCCTGGTCGCGCGTGGCGTCGCGCTGACGCGGCCCAAGGCCCGCACGCAGTACGCGCGCATGGCTCGGCTGCTGCTCTCGCCCGCCGAGCTTGACGCGGCGCTCACGGTGTTGATCCGCGCTCCCAGGCAGGCGGCAACCTTGACCGAGCTGGCCGCGCGGGCGAACGAGCAGCCCGACGCCGATGCTGAGCCCGATGGGCAGCCATTGATCCCGACACAGGGCTTTCCACTGGCGACTCTGCGCGAGCTGGCGGCGCGCAGCTACATCGAGCTCAGCTCCCGTGAGATCGTGCGCAACCCGCTGGACGGCGCTGCTATCCAGCCCGATGTGCCGCCCGAGCTGTCGCCGCTTCAGGCTCGCGTGCTGGGACCGATCACCGAGCCGATCAAGCATGGGAAGCACGCGGTCTTTCTGCTCCATGGCGTGACCGGCAGCGGCAAGACCGAGCTGTACCTGCGGGCGATCGCGCGATCGCTGCGCAAAGGCCGTCAGGCGCTGGTGCTGGTGCCCGAGATCGCGCTGACCGCGCAGCTGGTGCGCCGCTTCGCCGCGCGCTTCGGCGATCGCGTGGTCGTGCTGCACAGCGGCCTGTCGCTCGGCGAGCGCTATGATACCTGGCGGCGGCTGCGGCGTGGCGAGGCCCGCGTGGTCGTCGGATCGCGCTCGGCGGTCTTCGCGCCGCTGCCGGAGCTGGGCCTGATCGTGGTGGATGAGGAGCACGAGCCGTCCTACAAGCACGAGGAGGGCGTGCGCTACCATGCGCGCGATGTTGCGCTGGAGCTGGCGGCGCTGACCGAGAGCGTGGTCGTGCTAGGCAGCGCCACGCCGTCGATCGAAAGCTACCAGCGCGCCCGCGACGGGGCCTACACGCTGCTTGAGCTGCCGGAGCGTGTGTCGCGCAAGGCGGGCAGCTTCATCGCCCAGCCGATCCCACTGCCGCCGGTGCAGATCGTGGATATGCGCGTGGAGCTGCAAAACGGCAATCGCTCGATCTTCAGCCGCGTCTTGCAGCACTCGCTGGCGGAGGTGCTGGAGCGCCGGCAGCAGGCGCTGCTGTTTCTCAACCGGCGCGGCACGGCGGCCTTTGTGATGTGTCGCGACTGCGGCTATGTGGTCGGCTGTCCGCGCTGCTCCGGCCCGCTGACGGTGCATCGTGTCGGCGACGAGCCCAGGGCTCAGAGCGGCTCCGACAGCGGCTTCGATCTGCTGCGCTGCCATACCTGCGGCCATCGTGAGCTGGCGCCGCGTGTCTGTCCGCAGTGCTGGAGCGCCCGCATTCGCCACTTTGGTGTCGGGACGCAGCGCGTGGTCGCGGATGTCGAGGCGCTGTTTCCCGAAGCGCGCGTGCTGCGCTGGGATCGCGATGTGACCGGCCGCAAAGGCGCGCACGACCGGCTGCTGCAAACGTTTTTAAACCACGAGGCGGATGTTGTCGTCGGCACGCAGATGATCGCCAAAGGTCTGGATCTGCCGCTGGTGACGCTGGTCGGCGTGATCTCGGCGGATACCGGCCTGCACATGCCGGATTTTCGGGCCGGCGAGCGCGCGTTTCAGCTGATGGCGCAGGTGGCCGGCCGGGCCGGACGCCGCGATCTCGGTGGCCGGGTGATTATCCAAAGCTACACGCCCGAGCACTACGCCCTGCGCGCCGCCGCCGAGCACGATTATCGCAGCTTTTTTCGCGAAGAAATCGCCTTTCGGCGCGAGGCGCATTATCCGCCCTTCGCCCAGCTGGTGCGCTTTGTGAGCAGCGGCACCAACGCCGCCAGTGTTCAGGCCGCCGCCGAGTCGCTGGCAGAGCGCATCCACGCGGCGATCGAGCGGCTGGGCATTGCCGACACGGCGGTGATCGGCCCGGCTCCCGCGTTTATGGAGCGCGTTCGTGAGCGATTTCGCTGGCATGTGCTGGTACGCGCGCCGGATGTGCATCCGCTGCTGGATGAGCTGGGACCGCTGCCCGGCTGGATCGTCGATATTGACCCCGGCAGCATGTTATAATTTCACCAGTCATCAAAAAATTTACTCTATTTACATAACGAGGACCTTATGGCAGTCCAGCATGTTATCAAAATCGATAACGAAGAAGAAAAAAAGATCCTGAAATCCAAATCTGTGCGCGTGCGACAGTTCGACAAAGGGCTGCAAACGCTGGTCCAGGATATGATCGATACCATGCGTGAGCATAACGGCGTTGGTCTGGCCGCGCCGCAGATCGGCGTGCTGCGCCGAATCGTGGTGATCGAGCAGCCCGCGATCGAAGAAGAGCAGCCCGACGGCACGATGGTTGAGATCGAGCCGTCCAAGCTGTTTGTGATGGTCAATCCCGAGATCATCGAGGCCAGCGAAGAGCGCTGCTCGATGCTGGAAGGCTGTCTCTCGCTGCCCGGCTGGTACGGCGAGATCGCACGGCCCAACTGGGTGACGATCAAATACCAGGACGTGAACGGTCGCGAGCACCGCATTAAAAAGGCCGAGGCCTGCGGCTACCGCGTTGGCCGGATGGTCCAGCACGAGATCGATCATCTTGACGGCGTGCTGTTCACCGAGCGCATCGAGGACTTGAACACGCTGCGCAACTACAACGAAGAAAAGCCCAAGCGGCCGAGCCTGCTGCGCCGCCGCAAGCGTAAGCTGCCGATCGAAGAATAGCTCAGCGCCCGTGTGTCACACGACAAACGGGCGTTTTGTTTGGCGGCGATCGTCTGCGATCGTCTGGGCGCGTCACCGGCTGGCGATCGGCAGGTAGAGCGGGACGCCGAACTGAGCGGTGTAGGTCGTGTTGGCGCCGGGCGTAGAGATGGTATGAGTCGCCGCGCCGCCATCCGACCAGCGCAGGAAGTGATACACCTTGCCATCTTTGACCTGCGTCGAGACCACGCCCAGGCTGCGGATCACGCCGACGACACTGGGCGTCGTATGGGGCGCGCTCACCGGGTGCTCGTCGAGCGTGAGCTGAAGGCCGGCGGGCTGCGTCGTGAGCGTGAGCGTCGTGGTGCGCGGCTGGACATCGCGATAGGTCTCGTACGTCAGGCCGGCAGAATCCTGGACCTGAAGATAGATGCGATACCAGACATTCGTGGCGGTCTCGCCCAGGGTCGGGATCGTGATCGCGCCGTTTTTCGCGCCGCTGGTCGTCGGCATGAACGGATGCACATGATCGGCGTGGTGGAAATCGACGCGCCAGGTAAACGCGCCGGCCGGCAGCGATCCGTCTTCGGCATCAGTCGCCGTGCCGCTGTAGGTCAAGATTTCTCCCGCAGAGTAGCGCGCTCCGCTGCTCGGCGTATCGATCGTCGCGGTGGGGCGCTGATTGGTGGTCACCGTGAGCGTGGCGGCGTTGCTGGTAACGTTGCCGTATACGTTCGAGACGCGACAGCGGAACTGTGCGCCGTTGTCGCTGGCACTGGTCGACGGCAGCGTATAGCTGGCTGCGGTCGCGCCGGGAATGTTGACGCCGTTGCGCTGCCACTGGTAGCTGAGCGGCTGGCTGCCAGTTGCGCCGACGCTGAATGTCGCCGATTCGCCCGCCGTGACGGTGATGCTAGTGGGATGCTGCGTGATGCTGGGAGCTTGATTCGCGCGGTACTGCACTTTGTACACCGCGCCGTTGCTCTGGCGATCCAGGCCGGCCGAGAGATAGTACAGGCTGCCGTCGGGACTAACCGCCAGCCCGATCGGTGTGGTGATGCCGGTCGCAAAGGGCGCGACGGCTTTGCTGCTCGGATCGAAGCGTCTGATCCAGCCGTTGCAATAGTCGGCGAAAAAATACTTGCCGGTGTACTCGCCGGGAAACTGCGTGGTTGTCGGGTTGTAGAACGCACCGCCGGTGATCGCGCAGCCCTGCTCGTTGCCCGCGCCGTGATGATACGCGTAAAACGGGCTGGTGAAACGCGGATCGGTCGTCGCGCCCTCGGTAGCCGGCCAGCCGTAGTTGGCGCCGGCCGCGCCCTGGTTGATCTCTTCCCAGGTATTATTGCCCACATCGTTGATGAACATGCGGCCGGTGCCCGGCTGGATCGAAAAAGTGAACGGATTGCGCAGTCCCAGCGCCCAGATCGCCCGATTTGCGCCGCTGGCCGACCCGTAAAACGGATTGTCGCTCGGGATCGAGCCGTCGGGATTGAGGCGCAGCATTTTGCCGAAATGATTGGTCATCAGCTGGGCATTGTCGCGCGGATAGTTGTTATCGCCCACGGCGACGTAGAGCTTGCCGTCCGGGCCGAAGTTGAGCGCGCCGCCGTTGTGCGTGTTGACGCTCGGATACAGATTGCTCAGCTCGAAGATCGGAGTGGCGCTGCCGGGCACCGCGACATCGCCGTTGGCCGTCAGGCGCACGATGCGGTTGTGCGGCGCCGGCGTCGTAGTGGTGTAGTAGACGTAGACATAGTGATTGCTGTTGAAGTTGGGATCGAACGCGATTCCCAGCAGGCCGCGCTCCTCGATCCAGTCGACGGTCAGCGTGGCAAAGGGCGTCGGCAGCAGCACATCGTTTTTGATCACGCGGATCGCGCCGCCTTGCAAGCAGACAAAGACCCGACCGTCCGGCGCGATCGCCATGGCAGTCGGATTCGGCAGCTGGCTGGCGATGCGTGCCTCGACAAAGCCGCTGGGCAGCGTCGCGGCTCTAGCAAAGCGCGGCGGAATGCTCAGCCCGGCGAACACCAGCGCCAGCAACATCAGCCATACGATGCGGCTGTGGCGCCGATCGATTCCTCTCCGATCGGTGGGCGCAAACATGTTAAGCAGCTTCATCCTGTTCTTCTCCTTCGCTGAGTCAGAGCAGCATCGCTGAGTGGTTATGTGTATTGGTTGGGAACGCGAAACGGGCGCGGGGGAAGATCGCAGGAGTGCGTAGCGCCTCGGTGTGATCAAACAAACATTCGGGCAAGCAAAAACGATACGGCCAGAGCCAACCGCATCGCAAGACGATACGAGGCTCACAGCGCGATACAGGAGCAAAAGGGAGTGTGTTCGAGCCCGGCTTTAGCGCAGCAGCGCAGCCGTCGCGATACCGGCCAGGCCCAGGCTGAGCACGCCGCCCAGCACAAGAATCACGACCAGCCGCGCGGCGCTCCGGCTGCGCTGCGGCCCGCGCAGGCCAACGGCGTCGAGCAAGCGCCACAGCCGCCGCCCGATCAGCGCCGCGCCCGCCAGCAGCAGCAGCCAGCACGCGCCCACCGCGATCCGCCACGGGCCGGGACTTAGATTCAGCGCCAGCGCCGCCATGATCACCGCGCCCAGCCAGAGATACGCCGGCACCCAGAGCTGGCTGGCGCGTACCAGGCTATCGAACAGGTCGCCGCGATCGGTGGCGCGCACCCGGCTGAGCTGCCAGCCTGTGAGCAGCCAGACCACGCCCAGCGCCAGACCATGCAGCAGCGCCGCGGCCAGCGCCACGCCGAGCGAGCCGCCCCAGCCCAGCCCGCCCTCAGCGCCGCGCATCAGCCGCAGCGTCTCGGGCCGGAGCCAGCCCAGCAGCCGGAATAATCCCAGCCACACGCCGGCCGCAGCCGGATGCAGCGCGGACTCAAGCAGTAAGCCGCTGCTGTAGCTGCTGACCTGCGGCGGGTGCAGCCGCACCGGCTCGACGATCGTGACGGGCTCGTGAGCGGGCTCGTGAGCGGGCTCGGGCTCGATCGGCTCGGGGGTGGCAATTGCAAGGCCGTGCTCGGCTGCCAGCCAGCGCAACCCTTCCTGCGCCTGCTCGTTGTGGGGATTGATCTCCAGCACGCGCTGCAAGCACTCGGCCATGTCGTCGGGGGCGGTGAACACGCCGCTGAGCCACAGCCAGGCTTCTTCGCTGTGCGGATCGAGCCGAACCGCCGTCTGGAGCAGCTCCTGGGCGCGCGCTTTATCGCCCGCGTGGAGAGCTTCCCGGCCTTCGGCAATCAGCGAATCGTGGCGTGATCGATCGATGGTAGAACTCATGCTGCGACCGCTAGAGCTTGACGCGTCGTGGACGCACCCGCTGTTTTTCGGCGTAAATGATCGAGCGAATCTGACCGACGGCCGTGTCGAGCTGGTCGGCGTGGTTGATGACCACGTAGTCGAAAAGATCGATCTGCTCCATCTCCCACTCGGCCTTGGCCAGCCGCTGCTCGATCTGGTTGGGCGAGTCCGTGCGCCGCCACTGCAAGCGCTGGCGCAGCTCGTCGAGGCTGCTGGGCGCCATAAAGATCGTGACGGCGGTCGGCGCGATCTTGCGCAGCGTGGCCACGCCCTGCACGTCGATGCGCAGGATCACATCTTTGCCGCTGCTCAGCGCGTTGCGCACGTCCCATTTGGGAATGCCTTTATAGTCGTTATAGACGCGAGCCCACTCCAGCAACTCTTCCTCGGCGATCATCTGCTCAAAATCGGGAGTCGTAACGAAATGATAGTCGACGCCGTTGATCTCGCCGGGCCGCTGCGGTCGATCCGTGGCCGTGACCACGAAATGAAACGGAAAGCCCAGCTCGCGCATACGCATCAGCGCGCTATCTTTGCCGACGCCGGACGGGCCGGACAGCACAACCAGCAGCGGCTCGGGCGCATGGCCAAAGATGATCGGGTTGAGGTCGTCTTGTAGCTTCATATCTTCCTTCATGCCGGATCAGCCGCACCGACCAACCCGCGTCTGACTCCGCATTGGCGTTCTCGCGCCGCCTTGCGTACAATGCATGCGTACGTAATCGTCAGATCTGTTTATTGACCCGTAGGGGCGTGATCCATCACGCCCACAACGAAATTAAAACCTATGAATTATGATGCTCTAACCGTCTCGGCGGTGGCCGAAGAGCTGCGCCGCACGATCGTCGGCGGACGTATTCAGCGCGTGCTCCTGCCGACACCGCTCAGCATCGGCCTGGAAGTGTACCATGCCGGCCGGCGCTATCAGCTTTTCGCTTCGGCCAATCCCAGCAACCCGCGCGTGCATCTGCTCTCGTCCAAGCCTACGCGCGGCGTCGAGCGCGAAACGCCGCTGGTCTTGCTGCTGCGCAAGTATGTGCGCAACGGCTTTGTCGAAGCTGTCGAGCAGCCCGATCTTGAGCGCATTCTGGTTCTGAGTATAATCAAACATCCGCCGCCACGCAAGGATGAGCGCGAGGACGACGACGTCGACGATGAGCAGCGCTGCGAGCTGATCTTCGAGGTCATGGGGCCGCGCTCGAATATTATTCTGGTCGACGACGATAATCTGATCCTGGACGCCGTCAAGCGGGTGCCGCCCGAGGGCACGCGCCGCACGATCATGCCCCGCGAGGTCTACACGGCGCCGCCGCATCCGGCCAATCGTCGCGATCCGCGCACCGTCACGGCCAACGGCCTGGCCGCGCTGCTTGACGGCGACGAGCGCGATCTTGGCAAGGCGATCACGGCGGCCTACGCGGGCGTCTCGCCCCAGCAGGCGCGCGAGGCGATTATGCGTGCGACAGGCCAGACCAGCGCGGCGCTCAGCTCCGATCTGCCGTTCGAGGCGATCGCCGGCGCGCTGCGTGGGCTGTGGACCGAGCCGTTCGAGCCGTCGCTGGCCTACAAGAACGACGAGCCGGTCGCGTTTGCGCCCTATCGCATGGCACAGCTCCCGGATGTGCGGCCCGTGGAAAGTATCAGCGAGGCGCTCGACGCTTTCTACGCGGCGGCGGAGCAGATCACTGCCCATGCGCAGCGACGCGACGCGCTCAAGCAGCGGCTGCTCGACGTGCGTGAGCGGGTTCAGCGCCAGCGCGACGCGCTCGGCAGGGAGCTGGAGCGGGCCAATGCGCTGGAGCGGCTGCGCTGGGAGGGCGAGATGATCTTCGGCTATCTGCACACACTCGATCCGGGTGCGACCGAGCTGCGCGTCGAAGATCGCGTGATCAAGCTCGATCCCGACCGTACGCCGGTCGAGAATGCCCAGGCGCGCTTCCGCGAGTACGACAAGGCCAAAGGCGCGCTGGCCGGCGTTCCCGAGCGTCTGGTCGCCACCGATGGCCAGCTCAGCTATCTCGACGAGACGATCACGCTGCTGGATCTGGCCGACAGCTACGAGGCGATCGCCGGGATGGAGCGCGAGGTTCAGGAGCAGGGGCTGCTCAAGGCTGCCGCCGGGAAAAACCAGGCGCGTGGTCCGCGCTCCCAGCCGCTGCGGCTGCGCTCCAGCGACGGCCTGACGATCTTTGTCGG
>DASWTW010000477.1:0-11969 GCA_036401895.1 Herpetosiphonaceae bacterium
GATATGCTGACAAATGTTAAATATCGCCTTATACCAGCTATTTCGAGCTTTTACATACAAAAGGTTACCAAATATCATTATCAAGATGGTATATGCAGGGCTTAGAATCCAAGCAGCTGCTATATCAGTTGCTGTTGATAGAAACATCACTACTCTTCCTGTATAGCGAACTGGCCACATTGCAATTAGAATAAGTAAACTAAGAAGTATAAAGAAAGCGACTAAATCACCTTCTCTAGTGAAAGAAGGTAAGGAGAAGGCAATACCTGTTACGATAAAGGCACAAATAGATATTCCGAACAAGTACCAGCGGAGAGGAATTGGTAATTCTTCCACAGTGATTCCTACCTTTCTACCTGTTATCATGAAATACATGACACGCTTTTATGGAGGTCATATGGTACGTTTTGCCTTTCATCGTACCCTTTTCACCTTGTTTCTTTTAGCAGGACTTAGCCTGTGGGAGACGGAGCCACCTCGTTGGGAAAGTGCCGATTCGCAACCACCTCGTTGGGAAAGTATCCAGATCCAAACACCAAAGTGGGAAAGCTTCAAGCCCCAGAACCCAATGTGGGAAAGCTTCGAGATCCAGGCACCAAAGTGGGAAGCTGAGACTCCGAAGTGGGAATAGCAACACCGATCTAGACCGTCCAGCCTTCCGTATAGGAATACCCTATAGCAGGATCATAAGCAGCTACTCCTGGAGTAGCTGCTTTTTTCTTTGCCCAAAGCTTCGGGTGATCTGCTATAATGGTGTATTAATTTCTTCATACGGAGGCCACATGGCACGGTCACTCATTCATCGTAGCCTCTGCGCTATGATGCTCTTGGTTGGGCTTAGTGCTCTGAACCTTCAGGCACTAGACTGGGAAAATGACCAGTCGCAGCCGCCAATTTGGTGGGATACAGTTCAGTCGCAGCCGCCGATCTGGTGGGACGCAACTAGAGCATAATTCATCTCACTCGCACACTCTCGCTCAGGTTGTATGAAGCAGTTGCTCGGGGAGTAGCTGCTTTTTGGCTTGTTTAGTGAACTTATATCATATATTAAAAAGTGTATATACTGATATGTCCCGCTTGAGATTGAATTGGAACCACCATGCCGGCTGTATCGAACATATTGAGCCCTCGCATATTGCTGATCGAAGACCGCGCAGAACAGGCTAGCTACGCCCAATATCTCCTCGAAGCTGTAGGCTTCGAGGTTGTGATCGCCGAGAATATCGCACAGGCATCGCTAGAAATCGACTGGATGCTCGATCCACAGCGAGAATACCGGCGCACGCTGATCCTAATCGATTTCAAAGGCGTGCATCCGAGCCGCCCAGATCTGGAGGGGCCGAACTGGGTCGCGGTGGTTGCGCGCAAGATGCAAGAGCACCAATTATATCCTGCACCAATCGTCGCGATTTCTAGCTATCTCACCGAAGAGCGGAAGCTTGAGGCGCGTGTCGCCGGCTGTCACCAGTGCGTGCTGGAGAAGCCGTTCAGCGACGAGCACGCCATCTGGCTCAGGCAATTGGTCATGGAGCCGCCCACCATCCCGCACGCCAATGCATCGCCGGAGGAGCAGCTCTTGATCCGGGCCTTCCAGTCCACGAGCGCGCGCTCGCTGCAATCGATCTTCGAGCCTTCTGTGGTCTGGACCGCCGCCAACGCCTATCTGATGTTGCGCCGCCTCACGACCTATCCCGCGCAGCGGCCTGAGGTACCGCGAGACCAGGAGCTGACGGAAAGGCTGCTGCACGTGTTAGGCGGCGTTTCTGCGGCGCGTGAGCTGCTACAGAGCGTGGCCGATCTGCTCAAGGAAAACGGCGAGATTCATGGCGAGATCCTGGCGCAATTCCTGGCTGGCCGCAAGCGCCGAGAGATCGTCAAGTTTTACGAGGATATCTACGACGATTCCCACATCTATAACTCGATCAAGAGCCTACCGGCGCGGCTCTACCAGCGCCTGAAAACCTTTCCCTACATTCGCTAAAGCCACCCGCTGATCGTCCAGAAGCCGCTCAACCGAGCGGCTTTTTTGGGCTTCCTCAGACCTACGAAAAATGTGGAATTTAAGCGGAAACCGCTAAAACCCTCGCATCCGGCGAGTCGAAAAATAGTCGAAATTTTTCTTTTTCCACAAAAATTCTAGAAAGATAGTCGAACTTAAAAGCAATTCTTTTCTTACAGTAGTTATTAAGTGTCACGAACGCGGTATTTACGTTCGTTAACTCATTTTCGCTATTTTTTCGATACTGGTTGACCATAATGAAAGCCGAACCCGTATGCCGCATCTATCATCGCTGAGTTACCAGGACGAGTTCGCGGGAGCCGTTTATACCGGCTATCTGCCCATGCCGTACGCACCGGCTCGTCCCGCTCGTTATCCGGCCAAATTGCTACCTGAACGAGCACCGGCTATGCCCAAAATCCATCGTCCGCATGTGATCGCGATTGGCTCGCTGGCGCAACAGCAGCGTCATGCCCTTCGCGCTGCCCGCTTTGCCTTGAGCAGCAGCCTCTCGCTGGCCGAGGGATACCTGCTGCTGCGCCAGAAGCTCGCGCAGAGCGAGAGCCCGCGACCGCTGATTGTGCTGGTAGACCTGACGGTCAGCGAGCCCAACACGCCAGAATGGACCGCCGCCCTGCTGATCGCCGCGTTGGCCAGGCAGATGCGCCGCGATGAGCTGCGATCTGCCTGGCTGATCGGCATTGCTCCTGCCGCGACCGCTGCCTTTGAGGCCGAGGCCCAGGTGGCGGGACTCCATCACATCGTCACCGCGCCGCTGACCGAGGAAGATCTGGCAACGCTGCGAGAGCTGGTCGTGCATGTGGCGCCGATCCCACACGCCGAGACCAACCCCGAGGTAATGATCGCCGTCGAGGCCTACCAGCGCACGGCGCAGCGCGTGATCGATGCAATTCTTGCAGTCTCGCTGCCGCTGTGGACATCGGACGATGTGCAGGCGATCTTAAGCTGGCTGACGCGCTATCCGTCGGCGAATGGCGGCGAACGGCTGCGCCAGCCCAACGCGCAGATTCGCCAGGGCCTGCGGCGCCTGGGCGGCCCTCACGCGGCGTATGAGCGGCTGGCGGCGATGGCAGCGCAGTGGCAGGAGCGCTATCCGCTCTATGGCGCGATCCTGGATCGGTTTCTGACAGGTTATGAGCGGCGCGAGATTGTAAAGCAATTCGTGGATGAGGGCTTCTACGAAGATAGCCGCATATACGCCTGTATCAAGCAGCTACCCGAGCGTATCGCCGCCGAGCTGAGATTGGAGCAGGTCACCACTCACGATCCCGGTAGCGATCCGTGGTGAGTGTGGCCGCACGCTGCTGTAAAGCGTTTACCTAGGTAATCGGCGCTGTAACACCCCCCAAAGCCAGCCCGAAACTGCGTTATTTTGCCGTTGTGCTCCTCCCCACGATCGGCTAGATTCAGCGTAGAGATCCAGGTATAGAAATCGTAAAATCACCCCCCAACTTCCCCTACATCTGGCCTGAATCGCGCTGACCGTCGAGCCGGCTGGCTTGAACGTTTAGCTGAACGGCGGCTGCGAAGATTCCAGCAAGACCAGGCGTGTACCGGGATCTCGCCGTAGAGGTGGACCGCAGAACGCATCGACGCGTGAGGAGGAAGTGATCATGATTTCGCGCAGGAGGTCCAGAAGCTGGATCGGGCTGGTCGCAGGCATTGGGCTAGTTGCGGGCTGGATCGGGCTGGTGCAGGCGCACGGCTCGATGCAGACGCCGCTCAGCCGGGCGTATGGCTGTTTCCTGGAAGGCCCGGAGAATCCGACGTCGGCGGCGTGTCGGGCGGCGGTCACTGCTGGCGGCACGCAGGCGCTCTATGATTGGAACGAGATCAACATCGCCGACGCGAACGCCAGGCATCGTGAGCTGATCCCGGATGGCAAGCTGTGCAGCGCCGGACGCGACAAGTACAAAGGCTTCGATCTGGCACGCTCGGACTGGAAAGCCACGACGTTGCCTCAGAGCGGCAGCTATACCTTCCGCTACAGAGCGACGGCGCCGCATCGCGGCTATTTCCAGCTCTACGTCACCCGCAACGGCTACAACCCATCGCTGCCGCTGAAGTGGTCGGATCTGGATGCCACGCCGTTTGCCACGATCAACAACCCGACGCTGGTCGATGGCTCGTATGTGATGACCGCGCAGCTGCCGGCGGGCAAGTCGGGCCGGCACCTGATCTACGCGATCTGGCAGCGTACCGATAGCCCGGAAGCTTTCTACTCGTGCTCGGATGTGATCTTCGGCAGTGTCACCCAGCCGACGGCCACGCCGACACGCACACCCACGCCGATCGGCCCGACGCCAACGCGCACACCCACTGCCACGCCAACACGCACACCCACCGCCACGCCAGTTCCGACCAGCATCGGCGCGTATCCGGCCTGGGCTGCGAACACCTACTACGCAGTTGGGGCGCGCGTGAGCTATGGCGGCAAGAACTATGAGTGCATCCAGGCGCACACCTCGCTGACGGGCTGGGAGCCGCCCAACGTACCCGCGCTGTGGAAGCTGCTCTAATCCTGCGCTCTCCCTATCGATCGCTCTGGCTCGTGCGGCGGTGGAATTCCACCGCCGCATCATCATGTATTCAAGCTGTAGTATGAATGGATGCTCCCGGTTCCCACCTCACAGGCGTTGCGGGCGATCGATCAAAAGACTACAATCGGAGGAGCACGTGCTCTCCTGCTCGTCATGAGATCGCGCCTACCTTACGACTGTGGAGCTGCTGTATGACCGCACATTCTTCTGCGTTCGGCGTTTATTTTCGTGATAATCTCGATTCTCAGCTTGACGAGCTGACTGTTCGTCTTGACCCGACACGCGCGAGCTATGCGACTGAGGGCTATACCGAGCGTCACGCGGCGCTCAAACGGGCGCTGACCGTGATCGCAGAAGGCATCATCAGCCAGGATCGAGCGCCGGTTGCAGCCTACGCCGCGACGACGGGAGAGCGACGGGCGCGCAGCCGCTTTTCGGCGGCGGAGATGCTGCGTGGCTTTGACCAGATGCGTGAATATCTGTGGCACTACCTCACGCAGTATCTTCAGTCCGATCCGTCATGGTCGACTGAGGAGACGCGCGCGGTCGAGGATATTCTGCACACCTATCAGGGCGCGTACTTCGGGGCGTTCTGCGAAGTGTATCAGTCGCTTCAAGGCGATCTGATCGCGCAGTCGGCGGCGCTTGAGGAGCAGCGCGCCCTGATCCAGCAGCTCGGCGCTCCCATCGTTCCGATCGCGGCGCACGTGCTGTTGCTGCCGCTGGTCGGCCCGATCGATGAGGCGCGCACCGCGCAGATTACCGAGGCCGTGCTGGAGCAGATCTCGCAAACTCAGGCCGAGGTGATGCTGGTCGATATTACGGGCGTTCCCGTGGTCGACGCGTTTGTTGCCAATCATATCGTAAGCCTGACGCGAGCCGTGCGTCTGCTGGGCGCGCAGGTGGTGCTGGTCGGTATTCGCGCCGAGATCGCCCAGACGATCATTCAGCTCGGCGTCGATATTCGCGACATCGTGACGTTTGCCAATTTGCAGGCCGGAATCGCGTATGCGATGAGGCGCTAAGGGCGCAGGAACAAACGAACAAACGAACAAGGGAACAAAGAACCGAGAACCGAGAACAAAGAGCAAAGCAGTACCAAAAACCCCTTCGCCTGCCGCGGTTCGGGGCAAGGGGTGGCGCGTGAGCGCCGGGGATGAGGGCCTGATCTTCCCCTTTGCCCGCAGGTCCACCTGCCTGCCCAAACCAGCCGCGCTTCATGGTACACTGCTGGGCATGAGTGACCAAATTATTTACTCGATGGTCCGTGTGCAACGCACGTTTCCACCGAACAAACAAGTTATTCGCGACATCTCGCTTTCGTTCTACTACGGCGCAAAGATCGGCGTGCTGGGCCTGAACGGCGCGGGCAAGTCCTCGCTGCTGCGCATCATGGCCGGCAACGACGATGGCTACACCGGCGAGACGATTTTGTCGCCGGGCTACCGTTTCGGCATCCTGGAGCAGGAGCCGCAGCTCGATCCGTCCAAGACTGTCAAAGAAGTGGTTCAAGAGGCCGTCCAGCCGATCGTCGATCTGATGGCGCGCTACGACGCGATCAACGAGCGCTTCGCCGATCCCGATGTGGATATGGACGCGCTGATCGCCGAGCAGGCCGAGGTCCAGGAGGAGCTTGATCGCGTCGATGCCTGGAACCTGGATAGCCGCCTGGAGCTGGCGATGGACGCGCTGCGCTGCCCGGCAGGTGATACGCCTATTTCTGTGCTTTCGGGCGGCGAGCGGCGACGCGTGGCGCTCTGCCGGCTGCTGCTGACCGAGCCCGAGATCTTGTTGCTTGACGAGCCGACCAACCACCTGGACGCCGAGTCGGTGCTGTGGCTGGAAAGTCATCTTCAGCAGTACAAAGGCACCGTGATCGCCGTCACCCACGATCGCTATTTTCTCGACAACGTGGCCGGCTGGATCTTGGAGCTGGATCGCGGCCACGGCATCCCGTGGAAGGGCAACTACTCGTCGTGGCTGGAGCAGAAGCAGGAGCGGATGCGCCGCGAGGAGCGCGCCGATACCAAGCGCCAGAAGACGCTTGAGCGCGAGCTGGAGTGGATTCGCATGGCTCCCAAGGCGCGCCACGCTAAAGGCAAGGCCCGCGTCACGGCCTACGAAAACCTGCTCAACCAGGAGACCGAGCGCCGCCGCGAAGATCTTGAGATCTACATTCCGCCCGGCCCGCGTCTCGGCGATGTCGCGATCGAGCTGAAGAACGTCAGCAAGGCCTACGATGATCGGCTGCTGCTCGACAACCTGAATCTGTCGATCCCGCCCGGTAGCATCGTCGGCATCATCGGGCCGAACGGCGCGGGCAAGTCCACGCTGCTGCGGATGATCACCGGCAAGGAGCAGCCCGACGAAGGCACGATCACGATCGGCGAGACCGTCAAGCTTTCATACGTCGAGCAGATGCGCGAGTCGCTGGACGATAACAAAACCGTCTGGGAAGAAATCTCTGACAAAAACGAGATCATGACCCTGGGCAAGCGTGAGATGAACTCGCGGGCCTACGTGGCCAGCTTCAACTTCATGGGCTCGGATCAGCAGAAAAAGGTTGGGCAGCTTTCGGGCGGTGAGCGTAACCGCGTGCTGTTGGCCAAGATGCTCAAAGAGGGCGGCAACGTACTGCTGCTCGACGAACCCACCAACGATCTCGACGTCAACACGCTGCGGGCGCTCGAAGAAGCCTTGGAGCAGTTTGCGGGCAGCGCGCTGGTCGTCAGCCACGATCGCTGGTTCCTGGACCGCATCGCCACGCATATTCTCGCGTTCGAGGGCGATAGCCAGGTGCGCTGGTTCGACGGCAACTTCTCCGACTACGAGGCCGATCGCCGGGCGCGGCTGGGCAAAGAGGCCGACCTGCCGCATCGGATCTCCTACAAGCGGCTGACGCGCTAAGCCGCGATCGATCATTCTTGCTTGAGGACACGCGAGCGCTCGCGTGTCCTTGTTTTATTTGAGCAGCCGCACTACGTCCAAATGCTCCCAGAAAGATCGTTCAAAGGGCCTAGAGGATGCGCTGAAAAAGAATCTGCGCCGTGGATTGATTATGGCAAGAACACTCAACAATAGCGCTCCGCGAAGGGGCTTGGAGGATTAGCATGGAGATCGATACACGCGAGTTTCGGCGGGCGATGGGCCTCTTCGCCACCGGCGTCACGGTTATCACGGCACAGCTCGGCGACGAAGTACACGGCATGACTGCCAACGCCGTCACATCGGTCTCGCTCGATCCGCTGCTGGTGCTGGTCTGCATCGATCGGCGGGCGCGCATGGCCAGCTACATCGTCGAGGCCGGCCAGTTTGGCATCAACGTGCTGACCGCCGAGCAGGAGCATCTTTCGCGTCACTTCGCCGGTCGCCGCGATCCCAATCTACTGGTCGATTTCGCGGAGCTCAACGGCGTGCCGATTCTGCCCGAGGCGCTGACGAATCTCGCCTGCGATGTGGAGCGCGTGATCGACGGCGGCGATCATCTTGTGGTGTTTGGCCGCGTGATCGGCCTGGAGAGCGTTGAGGAGCCGGGCGAGCCCCTGCTCTACTACGCCGGAGGCTATAAGCGGCTGGAGCAAGAAGAGCTGGCGCTCGCGATCTGATTTCGGTTTTCGCTGAGCTGCGGCCTGGATATAGAAGCAGCCACTGCTAAGTAGATAAGCTTAGCAGTGGCTGTATGTTTAAGTCGGGTTGCGCTTTCTAGAGCGAAGTCCAGCTCATTTCCAGCTTGCCGCCCAGAAACCTGGCCAGCTCCTCGGCCTCGGCCTCAGCTCCCTCACGCACCCACGGCGGCAGCTTCTCAAACGGCTCGATCTCGACATTGAGCCGGCCGCTCTTCAGCTCATGCTTCCAAACGCCGCGCATCTGCCCATCGACTAGCAGCACCGGCGAGATCCAGCCCTGCGGCCGGTGTACGCGATCTTTGAACTTGGTTGCCAGCAGTCCCTCAGAATTTCGTGACGAGCCGACGACATAAGGATCGAAGGCGGGCAGCAGCCGCACATGCTCTTTGATGGTGGCTTTGGCTGCGGCTTCGACGTCCTGGGCCAGCATCCATGAGTGCGCTCCCTCGACATCGACCAGCGTGATCGCTTCGCCCAGCTCGTTGATCAGCGCTTTGGCGCGCGCCGGAGTTGTGGCAAACCAGCGCGTCCAATCTTCGAGCGTGGCCGGACCGTATGCGCCGAGATAGCGCCGGAACGCCTCCTGCTGCGCCTCCTCGACCGGCACGGTGTACCATTTTTTGAGCCAGCGCTCCGGCTTGACAAAGGTGACGTTCTGTCCCTGATTCGGCCCAAAGCACAGGTTGCCCTGAAACGCCGAGGGCTTGAGCAGCGCGCCCCAGCCGGATCGCAGCAGCTCGCGCAGCTTGGGCGTCTTCATGCGCTCGGCGATGCCATCGGCGAGCTGCTCGCGAGTGATGCCTTTGTCGGCCAGCGTAGTTTTCACGCCCTCGATGATCGCCTCGATCTCATCCAGCGTAACGCCGTGATATTTGAGCCAGCTGCCTTTGCGGTAGCTCGCGCTGGTGCTCAGCGCCGATTGCCAGATCGGGAAATCGTCGGCGGTGAGCAGATGCAGCGTGCCGCGCATGGCCCAGGTTTTGACCAGGCTGCGATCGTGCCAGAGCGCGTTTTGCACGACGTCGGGAGCGAGATCTTTGATGCGCGCCCACATCGACAACTCGGCGGAGGACATCAGCTGGGCGTGCAGGCCACAGATGCCGCTGACGACCTCGATCAGCTTGCCTTTGGGCGCGCGCTTATCGAGCTGGTGGCGCTGAAGTCGCCAGGCCATCACCTGCTGCCAGGTCAGCTCGGCCGTGGGCTGCTGCGTTGGTTTCCGCTTGTCTGCTTTGGCTGGCATGCATTGATCTCCTTGTCGTGCCGGTTTTGCGCGAAGTCTGCTTTTGATTGTGCTGCGATCGCACGCGAGTAAGGCATAGTGCTGCCATAAAACAGATTATAGCAATTGCTGGATGCTTGCCGAATCGTTTGTGCGCGTGCTACTATCCGGGTCGTCTCTAGGTGTTTGTTGACATAAATCATAGATGGGAATAGCAGCGATGGCTTTGCGCGATGACCCGCACACCCGCAATTCGCTTCAGAAACGCGTTCTTTGGCCGCTGGCGCTGTGTGTCGCTGCGATCCTTCCTCCGCTGTATCTGGTATGGATTGTGCTCACGCAGACGGTCGATCTGCCGTTCGCGGATCAGTGGGCGCTGCTGCCGCTGCTGGAGCGCTCCTACCAGGGAACGTTGACGCTGCGCGATCTGTGGGCACAGCATAACGAGCACCGGCTGCTCTTTCCACGGCTGATCATGCTGGCGCTGGCGCGGCTCAGCGGCTGGAACACACATGTCGAGATGCTGGCGAATATTGCGCTGGCGGCGGGAATCTTTGGCGTGCTGGCCTACCAGCTGCGCGCAACCGCCAGCATGACCAAGATGGCCTGGATCTTCCTGCTGCCCGCGCTCTCGCTGGCGATCTTTTCGCTCAACCAGGCCGAGAACTGGTGGGGCGGCTGGAATATTCAGATCTTTCTCAATGTGCTGGCGGTAAGCGCGAGCATTGTGCTGCTGGCGCAGCCCGCGCCGAGCTGGTGGACGCTGGCGCTGGCGGCGCTGTGTGGCTTTGTCGCGACCTACTCGTATAGCACGGGGCTGCTGATCTGGCCGATCGGCGCGCTGGCACTGTTGCTCACGGCGGCGCGCGGCTCAACGCGCGATTGGCTGCGTCTCGGGGCGTGGGGTGTGTCCGGCGCGATCGTGATCGGCTCGTTTTTCTATGCCTACATCTGGAACGAGCAGGCTCCGCCACTCGCGGCGATCGTGCGCAATCCCCGGCCGTATCTAACCTACGCCGCGGCCTATCTCGGCGCTCCGCCGACACGCGGCGCGGTTGAATATTTGTTCGGCGTGATCACCGGCGACGTGCGCGCGATCTGCAATCTCGGCGACAGCGATCTATGCGGCTACGTCAACAGCGCGGCGATCACGGCAGGAGTTACCGGGCTGGCGCTCTTCATCGTAAGCTCCTGGGCGCTGCTCCGGGCCTGCTCACTCCCAGTGCTCTTGCCCTATCTGGCGCTGGGCTGCTACGCGCTCAGCACCGGCGTTTTGACCAGCCTGGGCCGCGCAGTCTATGGCAATCATCAGGCGCTGGCGCAGCGCTACGCAACCACGGCTACGCTCTTCTGGATCGCGCTGCTGGCGCTGCTGGCGCTGTGTGCGCAGGTGTACGCCGATCGGCGGCCGGCGCGGGTGGGAGCGCTGAGCATGATCGCGCTGGTGACGCTGCTGATTGGCCTGAGCACGCTGCAAGGCCCTGACCATTTCCGCTGGCAGTACGAGTTTCTCGCTCCCGCGCGCCAGGAACTGCTGCTACTCAACAACGACGAGATGCTTCAGCGCATCTACCCCGATCCGCAGGTGGTGCGGGAGGGCGCGGAGGTGCTGCGGCAGCACCGGCTGTCGGTCTTTCGGTAGATAGAGGACAGTCGGCGTTGCGCAAATACGCAGATCCGCGACTCTCGTATCAGGCAGCCGAGCGCGATTCGATAGCCTGGCGCAGGACTTCATTAACCCAGGTGTTGATGCTTTGATTCTCGCGGCTGGCGGCAATCGCGATCTCTCGATGCAGCGTCGGATCGGTGCGCACAAGGAATTTGCCGGAAAATGGTTTTTCTGGCTCTTCTCCTCGCTCTGCGCAAAATTCCAGATAATCTTCCACCGATTCGGCAAACTCATGGCGCAGTTCTTCAACTGATTGGCCTTGAAAAGTGATGATGTCGCGTATATTAATCACTTGACCGTGAAACACACTAGCTTCCTGATCAAATTCGATCTTAGCAAGGTAGCCTTTATATTCCATCATGGCTCTACTCCAGCAGCGGCGAGAAAATCCCGCATAGCTTTTACGGCTCCCTTGTCGGTCTCTTTCTCAGGATGAGGACGGTGAAATACGGCTCTCACGCCGTTTAGTGCGACCCGAACACGCGATCCTCTACCCTCTGATAGCTCTGCGCCCAGAGATCGAAGGAGACTTTCAATCTCCTGCCAGTTGATGTTAGATCTGACAGGATCTTCGAATATAGCGCGAAGTGTTGATTGGTGGCGATTACGCATGTGTTTGCGCTAATCTATATTTGAAAATATATAGGTTATGATACTATCTTACGATATCATCGTCAACGCCAAGGACTTAAGCCGAGAGCAGAAACGGTTCTGATACAGCATACAGTCGGCGTGTAGCAACGCCGACTGTATGCTGTAATGACAATGAATGTGATGAGCTGCGGCGCTTAGAATCCGTCGCCACAGCGCACACCGCGAGATTTGTCGGGCAGCTCCGTGGAGAAATAGCCGGTCTGGAGCGTAATATTCATCGAGGCATTGGGCGTGAGTG
>DASWTW010000478.1:0-5892 GCA_036401895.1 Herpetosiphonaceae bacterium
CAGGTGGACGGCACCGAGGGCAGCGCGGTAGCCGGACTGCGCGATTGCCGCACGCAGCATCGCGTCAACACGCCCAAGGCCGTGTGGAACCCAGATATTCCGAATCCGATCAACTTCTGGGATAACTGGCAGGAAGTGCCCGACAACCAGGTTTTTGACAACGCGTTCAAGGTGCAGTGGGAGATGTTCCTGCGGCACGTCGCCTGTGACGAGCCGTTCCCCTACGACCTGATGGAAGGCGCCAAGGGCGTGCAGCTGGCCGAGCTTGGCCTGCGCTCGTGGCAGGAGCGCCGCTGGCTGGACGTACCGGATCTGAAACTCTAAGAGGGCATTATGTCAAAAGAACTGCTGTTGCCACGTTCTGACGGCACACTCGCCTCCTATCGTCCCGGCCCGCCTTCGACGTTTCGTGCGCCCACGCAGCCGATCACCAGCCGCATTGCCTACTCGGCCGCACATGTCGTCGTCGATCCGCGCGCAGACGTCGATCCGATCGCCAATGGACAGGTCGATTGGGACGCGACACTCTCCTACCGGCGCTATCTATGGTCGCTGGGGCTGGCCGTAGCCGAGGCGATGGACACCGCGCAGCGCGGTATGGGCCTGAGCTGGCAAACCGCCCAGGAATTGATCCAGCGCTCTGTGGCCGAGGCGCGCGCAGTCGGCGGCACGATTGCGTGTGGGGCCGGAACCGATCACCTGGCGCCGGGACCAAACGTCACGCTGGACGAGGTCGAGGCCGCCTACGAGACGCAGTGCGGCTTTGTCGAGGCGGCGGGCGGCCGGATCATTCTGATGGCCAGCCGGGCGCTGGCGGCTGTCGCGCAAGGGCCTGAGGATTACGCGCGAGTGTATGGCCGGATTCTGTCTCAGGTGCGGCAGCCGGTGATCCTGCACTGGCTCGGCGACATGTTCGATCCGGCGCTGACCGGCTACTGGGGCACGCGCGATCTCGACGCGGCGATGGAAACCTGCCTCCGGATCATCGAGCAGCACGCCGCCAAGATCGACGGCATCAAGATCTCGCTGCTGAACAAAGACCGCGAGATCGCGATGCGGCGGCGCTTGCCGGCGAACGTGCGCATGTACACCGGCGACGATTTCAACTATGCCGAGCTGATTCGCGGCGACGATCACGGCTACAGCCATGCGCTGCTGGGCATCTTCGACGCGATCGCTCCGGCTGCGTCGGCTGCGCTCCAGGCGCTTGAGGCCGGCGATCTCGACAGCTACGAGGCGATTCTCGCGCCCACGGTGCCGCTGTCACGCCATATCTTCCAGGCTCCGACCTACTACTACAAAACCGGCGTGGTTTTTCTGGCCTATCTGAACGGCCATCAGAGTCACTTTCGCATGCTGGCCGGCCACGAAAGCGCGCGCTCGGTGGTGCATCTTGCCGAGCTATTTGTGCTCGCCGATCGCGCCGGCATCCTCGGCGATCCCGAGCGGGCGACCGAGCGCATGCGCCGCGTGCTGGCGGTCGCGGGTATTGTCTAGGAGGAGCAGATGCGGCCACTCACGGATCTTTCACGCCTGAGCCTCAACCAGGCGACGACGCAGAGCTGGAGCTTAAAGCAGGCGGTCGACGGCTGCGCGCGGGCAGGCATTCCCTGGTTCGGCCCGTGGCGGCACAAAGTCGCCGAGACCGGCCTCAGCGCCAGCGCGCAGATCATTCGCGATGCCGGGCTCAAAGTATCGAGCCTGTGCCGGGGCGGCTTTTTCCCGGCGGCGACGGTCGCCGAGCGGCAGACGCGGATCGAGGACAATCGCCGCGCGATCGACGAGGCAGCGGAGCTGGGCACCGATGTGCTGGTGCTGGTCTGCGGTCCCGCGCCGGATCGCAACATTCAGGCCGCGCGCGAGATGGTCCGCGACGGGATCGCCGAGCTGGTGCCGTATGCGCGTGAGCACGGCGTTAAGCTGGCGATCGAGCCGCTGCACCCGATGTTCGCCGCCGATCGCTCGGTGATCGTAACGCTTGGCCAGGCACTCGACATCGCGGAGCAGTTCCCGGCGCAGCAGGTCGGCGTGGCGATCGACGTCTACCACGTGTGGTGGGACCCCGAGGTTTACACGCAGATCAGCCGCGCGGAGGGCCGCATTCTCGGCTTTCACGTCAACGATTGGCTGGTCCCGACGCCGGATCTGCTGCTGGGTCGCGGCATGATGGGCGACGGCGTGATCGAGCTGCGGCGGCTGCGTGCGGCGGTCGAGCTGGCCGGCTACAGCGGGCCGATCGAGGTCGAGATCTTCAACCAGGCGATCTGGGACGCCGACGGCGATGCGGTGCTGGCGCAGATGTGCGAGCGCTACCTGGAACATGTGTAAGGTTTTGAAGAAGAGCGGCACGAGTAAGATCGTGTCGCTCTTTTTGGCGTTGGGTAATGAAAGAACTCTTCTGGAAAAAGCGGGCCACGCTCTGAGCGTCATCCCCTTCACGAAGACAGCGGACAACTGCCGACCGCGAGCAAGATTGCATGAATGACATCAGCGCACGCATGATCGAGCTGAACGACAACGGCGCCTGGTCGTGGTTTATGGACGAGCGAACGATCGTCCACCGGGGCAAACTGTTGGTCGGCTCGATGCGCTCAACCGATAAAGATTTTGAGCAGGGCATGGTCGAGCCGCAGTGGGGCAACTGCGAGCTGGCTGTGCATGATCTGGCGACAGGCCGGACGCACGTCGTCATGCTGCACGAGCATTTCGAGCAGGACGACCACAACGGCCCGGCGCTGCACGTTCGGCCGGATGGACGCGTCGTCGCCATCTACACGCGGCACTCCTTCGAGCGCAAGGTATTCTGGCGCGTATCGGAGTCAGACGATCTGCTGACATGGGGGCCGGAGCACGAGTTTGTGACACCCGGCAAGGATCATCCACCGTTCGGCGGCGACAACGTGACCTACTCGAATCCGTTCCAGCCGCGTGCCGAGGGCGGGCGCCTGTACAACTTCTTTCGATCCGTCGCCCACCAGCAGAACTGGATGTACAGCGACGATCACGGCGGAACGTGGCACTACGGCGGGATGTTCCTACGCGGCCACCAGGGCTACGCGCCGTACTTCAAGTACGCGACAAACAACGAGGATACGTTCTTCTTCGTCGGCACCGAGGATCACCCGCGCCAGTTCGACAACAGCGTGTACGCCGGTTTCATCCGTGGCGGGAAGATCCACTACAGCGACGGCCGAGTATACGCTCCGCTGAGTCGAACCACGGAGAAGTCGGGCGACATCTGGGATCTAACCTGCGTCTACCGTGGCGACGCCGACCACGTCGCGTGGGTGATCGATCTGCATCTCGACTCGGATGGCCGGCCGGTATGCGTGTTCAGCACCCAGCGCGACGGCCGGGGATTGCCGCGCGGCCAGGGTGGATTCGACCACCGGTTCCACTATGCCCGCTGGGACGGCACCCGCTGGATCGAGCACGAGATCGCCTACGCCGGCACGCGGCTCTACCCGCACGAGGACGATTACACCGGCCTCGTCGCGATCGATCCCCAGGACGTAAGCTCCATCTTCATCTCCACCGACGCCGATCCGGTGACCGGCAAGCCGCTCATCAGCTCCGCCGATGGCCAGCGGCACCACGAGCTTTTTCACGGCCGTACGCGAGACGGCGGCGCGACCTGGCAGTGGACGCCGCTGACGCAGAACTCGCCTACAGACAACCTGCGCCCGATCGTTCCGATCTGGGACGATCCACGCGTCGCGCTGGTTTGGATGCACGGCCGCTACGAGGGCAACCGTGGGCCGTGGAACACCAAAGTCGTCGCGGCGATCATGCCCCGACCCAACTGAGCAAGTCAGCGACGCCACAGACTACAGCTTCATGAGATTGACCGACGTGACCCAGCAGCTGTTGTGCAGCTAGCAGGTCGATTTTACCCCTCGGCGCTGGTCTCTGTTCGCCGTATATCTTCAGCAACTTCAGCTAAATCATTCCCAAATTGATGCCCACGCTCATCGAACGTACGGATGGTTGCTTGTGGCAGTTTTGCTGCATACAGCGCAAGATGCGCATACGGTACGACCTCGTCATCCCGGCTATGGTACAAGAAGATTCGTGGGATGTTCTCCAGCTTTGCCGCGACGTCTTCGCGCAACCGCGCCTCGTCCCACGTCCAGAACTCATCAGCCCCCCAGTATGGAGTGGCGAGCAGAAACAGTGAGGTGATAGGTTTGTCGGGCTGCTCCTCGGAAAGATATTTGATGAGAACCGAAGCACCTACAGAATGCCCTACCAGAACAACTTGATCGTTCAGGGTAGCTAGCTCTCGTTCAATGGGAGCCTTCCAATCCGCATACGTCGCGCTGTCCTCCTCTGGCATTTTTGGATAGCGCACCTCGTATGCCGGACCAAGGGCGTTTTGTAGCGATGCAGCCAGTATTCCATCCTCCTCGAACGCACCCTCTCCAGCGCCGTGTATAAAGAGCACATGCTTTTTCAAGTATGGTTCTCCTTAGAAGTAGTATCTCCCTGCTATGATAATGGTGTCGCAATTGTAGCATCTGAGTGTGACAAGTATCGTCACAGAGGCGGCGAAGGGGCAAGTGGCCTTGATGCCGCCCAACTGGGAACAAACGAATCGGATTCGTATATTCCCTTGACATCCTGCTTACGGCACGCGCGCTTGACCTCGCCAAGCGCACTTCCGCCACTCAGTACGTGTATGAGCTTGTATCGTGAGGAACTCAAGCTTCACATCGGACCAATTCCTCAGGAGGTCACGCAGATAGTCCTCGGAAAAGAAATGCATCGTTTGACCATCAGCTTCACGAACATAATTCGGTTCGAGTTCCTCGATCACAGGCTTACGTTTTGCCCGTAATGGCCGATCTTCAAGCGCATTGACATGAAAGACAAATACACCTTGTGGTCGCACGATCCGCCGAATATCAGCAAAGAGCTGACGAGTAATCGTGTCATTGAACATGTGGAGCGAAACATTCGCCATCACCCCATCAAAGCGTGCGGAGCGAAACGGTAAGGTGTGTGCCATATCGGCAAGCACGAAGGAACTATTCGGGAGCTGTTTGTGTTGTGCAGCACGCAACGCTTGACGAGAATAATCAAGACCAGTCACAGTGAAACCGGCACACGCTAAACGGCGGGTATCGTTCCCAGTACCACAGCCGAGGTCGAGCACAGACTGCGCTTGTGCGTGATGCAGGATTGGGATGAAAGCGTTTGTCCATTGCTCGTTCCAATCGAGATCCTGACCTGCTTGCTGGAGGTTGCCAAAGTAGGTATCCCAATGTGTTGCTTGTGCATAGCTCATCTGGTTTACTCCCACGCGCTAGCTACTCTACAGCCGGTAGAATAGCTTTGGAACGAGTGCCGCTCAACTATGGGACACACGAATCGGGTTCGTATATTCCCCTTGATAGGCGTACACGACGTAGGCAGCAGACGAAATCACGACCAACTTTGCAGAGTTAACCTAGAGCGCCGCGATGAAGAGCAGATCGTTGACGTTGGTGAGGGTGGGGCCGGGCCGAAGCAGATCGTCGAGGGCCGCGAAGAAGTGGTAGGCGTCGTTGTGCTGAAGCGACGTGGCCGGATCGAGGCCCTGAGCTTGGGCGCACGCCAGCGTCTCGCCGCTCACCACCGCGCCCGCCGCATCGGTTGGGCCGTCGCCGCCATCGGTGGCCAGCGCGATCACCAGGGTATTGTCGAGACCGGCCAGCGCGCTTACCGCGCCCAGCGCCAGCTCCTGGTTACGCCCGCCGAGCCCGTTTCCGCGCAGTGTGACGGTGGTCTCGCCACCCGCGACGATCAGCGCCGGTCGCTCGATCGGTCTGCCGTGCAGCGCAATTTCTCGGGCCAGAGCCGCCGCAACGTTGCCGACCTCGCGCGCCTCGCCTTCGAGATACGTCGTCAGCA
>DASWTW010000479.1:0-1869 GCA_036401895.1 Herpetosiphonaceae bacterium
AGCCGGTGTACACTCCGATCGAACGTGAGCGTAGAGGAACAAGGGAAGTGCTATGCCCGGAGTGACACGAATCTTTATCAAAACTGCCCTGCTGTACGGCTGCATCGGCCTGCTGCTGAACGCGCTCTCCGTGATCAATAGCCTCTGGTGGCGGCAGCCCTTGCTCGGCGCGATCCAGCCCACGGCGATTCACCTGATCGTGGTCGGCTGGCTCACACAGCTGATCGTGGGCGTGGCGCTGTGGATGTTTCCGGTGTGGTCAAAGGCGCAGCCCCGCGGCCCGGAGTGGCTCGGCTGGACCTGCTACGGCTTGCTCAACGCCGGTCTGCTGCTGCGGATGATCGCCGAGCCGCTCAGCGCGCAGCGGGCGACACCGGCGGTGACAGGACTCTTACTCGGCGCGGCGGCTTTGCAGGTCGCGGCGCTGTGGCTGTTCGCCGCGCTGATCTGGCGGCGCGTGCGGGCCAAAGGCAGCGGGAGGTAGCAGCATGCCGCGACTCAGCACCGCTTTCATTCGCGCCGCACTGATCCATCTGATCGTCGGCGTGCTGCTCGGCGGCCTGATCCTCAGCGCCAAAGGCATGCCGGGCAGCCTGGGCTGGACCTGGCTGCTGCTGCCGGCACACATTCAGCTGATGCTCGGCGGCTGGATGATCCAGCTTGCGCTCGGCGTGGCCTACTGGATCTTGCCGCGTCGTGACAGCGCCGGCGATCGCGGACGTGCGGTTGCGGCCTGGCTCTGCTTTGCGCTGCTCAACGCGGGCACCGTCGGCGCGGCACTGCTGCTGACGCTGCGATCCTGGTCTAACACCGCCTGGCTCGATAGCCTGCTGGTGCTGGCGGTGGTGGCGCAGCTGCTGGCGCTGGCGGCGTTTGCCTGGCACGCCTGGCCACGTGTTGCGCCCGCGTTTGCGCCGGCCCGCGCGGCGGCTCGCTGATCGTACTGTCACACGTGCCTGGTGATGAGCAGTGACGGAAACATCCCCCAGGCTCGCAAAAGCGTCGATGAGTGAGGAGTATCGTGAATGTCTGGCACCAACCGGATCAACGATGATGAGCTGGACGATCTGCTCGAAGTGTGGAAAGTGTTAGAAGTATTGACCGTCTCCCTCGATCGCATCGGCGAGTACTGGCGGATACGTGGTGAGGAAGCGGCAAAGCAAGCGTTGCACGAATTTATCGGGCCGCAGCTCTTTGAAAAGATTGCCGATGCACGGGGACGCATGGTGACTATTTTGGAAGCACACGATCCCCAAATTATGGAGCACCTGGAGCAGCTCGCCGAAGACGAAGCACAGCTTGGATACTGGGACGGTCCACAACAGCAGTAATCATGCACCATCATACCACGCCGCGATCGGCATAGTATGCTAGTGCTCAGCCTGCGCGGCCAGTCCATCCCGGTCGAGCACCGTGATCACCCCGCGCTCGATGCGAATCAGCCCCAGCACGTCGAAGCTTTTCAGCGTGCGCGCCACCATCTCGCGCACCGTGCCGAGCTGCGCCGCCATCTCGGCCTGAGTCAGCGGCGGCACATCCTCGCCGCGCTCCGCCGCCTGCGCCTGCTCCAGCACCAGGTGCGCCAGCCGTCCCTGCACCGTATGCAGCGCTAGCTCGTCGACCAGATTCACGAGATGCCGCAGCCGGCCGGTGAACTCTTTGAGGAACGCCAGCGCCAGCGTCGGCTGCGACTCCACGACCGCGCGCAGATCCGGGAGCGGCAACATCAGCAGCCGCACATCGGTGAGTGCCTCGGCATTGGCCGGGCACGGCCCACCATCAAAGATCGGGACGGTGTTGAAGTGATGGCCAGGCGCGGCCACATGCAGCACCTGCTCCCGCCCGTTCGTCGCCAGCCGCGCAATTTTG
>DASWTW010000480.1:0-2974 GCA_036401895.1 Herpetosiphonaceae bacterium
CCGCCGCAGCTTACATGCCGGCAGCGGCTGCCAAGGAACTACGGCGATACGTGTGTGAGCACCATTTCTACCAGTCGCCCATGAGACGATCATCATTGAGTGCTCGCGTCGCCTCTGTTATACATACATAACCCACCCCACTCTTCATTCCTCACCCCCCGCGAGGAGTTCTCATGTCAGCTCGCACACGTCCTCAGCAGAGCATTCGCGGCCGAATCGCGGCACTCATCGTCGGCACAGGGCTGCTCGGCAGCACTCTGATCTTCACCTCCGTTCAAGCCGCCCCGTTCACCCCCTACCAGAACGGCTACACCTGGATCGCCGAAGCCTGCGCTGCGGAACCAAACACAACACGATCCGATGCGCAGTGTATCACCGACAAGTGTGCTGCCCTCTACACTCCAGGCTCTGGTGCCTTCGACGATTGTGTGCTTGGGGCCGCCGATAGATTCGTGGGCAATCCGCCGCGCTATCCGCTCCCGGCGACACCAACCGCCACGCCGGCACCGATAGAAGCGTAATCAGCATCACCACGTACAATCGAAGCTTTCGATCCTACCAGCGGCTCGTGCTCCAGGCATAAGCCGCTGATTTCGTCTGAATGGCAAGGATGATGCTAGAATAAAGTGAGAGCCTGAGGTCGTCGCGGCTCGCCCAATCGCATGGCAAAAGGACAAACGGATGATGCGTATTCGTAGCCGGGTGCTCGCCCGATTGTTGAAGCTGCCGCCCGCCGACACCGCAGCCGTCGTGGTAGATCGCGATCTGCAAGTGCCCATGCGCGATGGCACGGTGCTGCTTGCCGACCACTACTACACCCTGCACCGCCCCACCGCACCCACGATCCTGGTACGCTCTCCGTATGGACGCGGCGGGTTCTTTGGCCTGCTTTTTGCGCGAACCTTTGCCGAGCGCGGATTCCAGGTGCTGATCCAGAGCTGTCGCGGCACCTTTGGCTCGGGAGGAACCTTTAACGCCTTCCGCAACGAAGAGCGCGACGGCCTGGATACGGTGGACTGGCTGAGGCAGCAGCCCTGGTTCGGGGGAGCGATGGCAACCGTAGGCCCGAGCTACCTGGGCCTGGTGCAGTGGGCGGTCGCCGCTGAGGCAAGCGCGCTCAAGGCGATGGCGGTGCAGGTCAGCAGCTCGGAGTTTCGCAGCCTGGTCTATCCCAGCGAGTCCTTCGGCCTCGACACCGCGCTGACCTGGATTCAGTCGGTGTCGCACCAGGAAGAAAGCCTCCTCCGCCAGCTCCTCGCCGGCCGTCGCCGCGCCAAGGAGATGCAGGCGGCGGCAATGCACTTGCCGCTCTGCGAGACGGACCGCATCGTCGCCGGCAAGCGGGTTGGTTTTTATCAGGATTGGCTGGAGCACACCACGCCCGACGATCCGTGGTGGCAGGAAGTCGATTTCAGCGACACGGTCAGCACGCTGGCCGCGCCAGTCAACCTGATCGGCGGCTGGTACGACATCTTTCTGCCGCATATCCTCGCCGATTACACGCGCCTGCGTGAGACCGGTCAGCGCCCGTATCTTACGATCGGCCCGTGGACGCATGCGTCGCCCGGGGCGTTCTCGGTTATGATCCGCGAGTCGCTGGCCTGGTTTCGGACGCATCTTCTGGCCGAGTCAGGGCTTCTACGCGAGGAGCCGGTGCGTGTGTTCGTCATGGGCCGCAACCAGTGGCGACATTTCCCCGACTGGCCGCCCTCGGGATACGAAGCACAGCCCTGGTTTTTGCAGTCCGGCAGCGGTCTTGGCACGCAGCCGCCCGGCGATGCCCAGCCGGATCGCTACCGCTACGATCCCGCAAACCCGACGCCCTCCGTGGGCGGCTCCAGCTTGAGCCGCAACTCCGGTCCCCGCGATAACCGCGAGGTCGAGGCGCGCCTGGATGTCCTGGTCTATACCAGCCCGGCGCTGGATCAGGATGTCGAGGTGATCGGCGCAGTGCGCGCTGAGCTGTTCGTCACGTCGAGCCTGCCGCACACCGATTTTTTCGTGCGCCTGTGCGACGTCGATCCCAAAGGCAGATCGATCAACATCAGCGATGGCCTGGTGCGGCTGAGTCCTGGCGAGCCAGCGGTAGGCGACGACGGCGTCTGGCAGATCGGCGTCGAGCTGTGGGCAACCGCGCACTGCTTCCGCAAAGGCCACCGCATTCGCGTCCAGATCGCAGGCGGGTCGCACCCGCGCTACACGCGCAACACGGGCAGCGGCGAGCCATTAGCCACGGCTACCACGCTGATCGCCGCCGACCATGCGGTCTACCATGATGCGCAGCACCCGTCGGCGATCGTGCTCCCGGTTAAAAGCTGATCATTCGCGAGGATAATCGCGCCAGAGCCAGCGCATCGTGTCGGGGAAGATCGCGCCGCCGTGTGTGAGCGAGTGGCCGCCTTCGCCGACCACGAGCTGATAGTCGTAGCCACGGTAGGCCAGCGCGGCGGCCATGTCCTGGTTGGCGATGACCCAGTTGCCAAAGACTACATCCAGATCCTGGGTGCCCGTCTGCAAGAAGACCCGCAGCGGCTTGGCCGCGCTCCTGCGGATCAGCGAGGGATACTGGTTGCCGCCGCGAAGGTTGGTGAAGCTGCCGCAGTGGCTAACCACCTTGCGAAAGGCGTCGGGCCGCTCCCAGGCCACGGTGAAGGCGCAGATACCACCGGAGCTGATCCCGCAGATCGCCCGCCCGCCGGGGTCGGCGACGAGGTTGTATTGCTCCTCCAGCGGCGGCAGTAGCTCTTCCAGCAGGAAGCGCGCATAGCGGTCGCCGAGCGAGTCGTACTCCACGCTGCGGTTGTCGGCTCCGCCCCAGCGCGGCATGCCTGGCCCGCGATCGCCGGGACTAACAAACAGCCCGATCGTGAGCGGCATGTCGCCCTGGTGGATCAGGTTATCGAAGGCGACCGGAACGTTGGCATCGGGGCCGAGATAATGCTGCGCGTCCTGGAAGACCATCAGGCAGGCAGGT
>DASWTW010000481.1:0-14684 GCA_036401895.1 Herpetosiphonaceae bacterium
TCGCGGCGGCCACGGATCACCGTGGGCGAGCCGATACAATAGTCGGTCTGGCCGGAGTAGCGGTGCAGCAGCGCCTGATAGGCCGCTAGCACCACCATGTAGAGCGTCGCACCTTCGGACCTGGCCAGCATTCTTAGGCGGCTGGTCAGCGCTGAGCTAAGCTTAATCGTCTCGGCAGCGCCGCGATAGGTTTGCAGCGGCGGTCGGGGGCGATCGGTCGGCAGATTCAGCGTCGGAAGCTCACCCGCTAGCTGGCGCTGCCAGTAGGACCAGAGCCGCTCGGCCTCGGCGCTCGCCAGCAGCTTTGCTTCCCAGTGTACGTAGTCAGTGTACTGGAGCTGCAAGGGCGGCAGCAACGCAGAGGAGCCGCTGCGCGCGGCCGCATAGCACTGGCGCAGCTCATCCATCACCAGATCCAGCGACCACAGATCGACGGCGATATGATGGACAACGATCAGCAGCACATGCCGATCGACGGCCTGCGAGAACAGATAAACGCGCAAAACCGGGCCGCGCTCCAAATCAAAGGGCTGATCCGCCGCCGCCAGCATGCGCTCGGTCAGCTGCTCCCAGCTCCAGCTTGCGGCATCGATCGGCTCGAACGCCACAGCCTGATGCCCGTGAATCTGTTGCACATGCTCGTGATCGCGAGCGGCGTAGGTGGTGCGCAGCGAAGCATGACGATCGACAATCGCCTGGAATGCACGATGTAGCGCCGGCACATCGACCGCCGACCAGATCCGCAGCGCGTACATGAGATTGAAGGCCACGTTGCCCGGCGTGAAGTTGTGCTGAAAATACAGGCCGTACTGCGCGGCAGAAAGCGGATGGGTTGTGATGGTAGCGGCGGCTTTTTTGCGCAGCAGCTGCGCCAGCAATGCCCGTTTCTCTTCCGGCGAAAGTTCGGCCCGATTGTTCGTCATGCTCATCCGTTCAATCCCTTGTGGTGTCACGTCATCTGGTATGCCGATTGCGGACGATGCACAGCAGCTCGATTCGTGCTTTGGAAACACATAGAACGCTGGAGCGCAGGCCGGATCGGCAAGCGTGTTGGCTTGAGCGGCGGCGTTTTTCACGGTTGCCGCCGCTCAAGGTTGCCAGCGTTACAGCATCTTGTCGAGTAATAGATCGATGTCGGTATCAGAAAGGTGATCGAGGTTTGCCAGCAGCTCCAGCGTATCGTCGTCGGTCGCCAGCGCCACGATCTGCTCGTCCTGCGCGGCCACGATCGGCACCGGCTCCTGCTCCACGGCGACGCGCTCCAGCAGCTGTTTGGTCACGTCGCTAATGCTCGCGCCCTGCAAGAACGTCACGATCGATGGAGCGCTGCCCAGGTCGCCCTCGATGCGATTCTTTAGCTCGACCGCCATCATCGAGTCGAGGCCCAGGCTATTGATCGGCTGCTCGGGATCGAGCATTGCCAGCGGTAGCCGCAGCACGCGCGCGATCTGCTCGCGAACATAGCTATTGAGCGCCGGCAGCTGCTCAGGCTCCGGCAACATCAGCAGCGTGCTCCGCGAGAAGCGCGCCACGAGCGGGCTGTCCTGCCCGGCTACGGCGTCATCGGTCTGCGCTTCCAGCATCTGCGCGAAGAACATACTCTCCTGCGTATGCGGATAGGCGTCGAACCACTCCGGCCAGTCGATCGCCACTGCTCCGACCTGCGCCGCGTCTTGCCGCAGCAGCGTGTCGAGCGCCGCCAGCCCCTGGCGCGGCATCAAGTTATGCACGCCCTGGACGCCCAGACGCCCGCCCTGCTCAAAGAGCCGCGCCGCCATGCCAACCTCCGCCCACGGCCCCCAGTTGATGCTCAGAGCCGGCAATCCTTGCGCGCGGCGATGGTGGGCCAGCGCATCAAGAAAAGCATTGGCGGCGGCGTAGTTGCCCTGGCTGACCGAGCCAAGCAGCGAGGCGACCGACGAGAACAGCACAAAGAAGTCGAGCGGCGCGTCTTTCAGCAGCGTATGCAGCAGCCACGCGCCGGCGATCTTGGGCCGCAGAACCTGATGAAAAGTTTCGGCATCCAGCTGCAAGAGTGTTCGGTCGCGCAGCATGCCGGCGGCATGGATCACGCCGCGAATCGCCGGCCAGCCTTCCTGCTCAAACTCCTGGAGAAAGGCCGCAAGCTGCACAGGATCGCCGACGTCGACGGCGGCAAGATGCACCGTCACGCCCAGGCTTTCCAGCTCGCGGATCGCCGCAACCTGCTGTCCGATCGGGCTTTCGGCGTCGATCTGGCGCCACATTGCCCGCCCCGGCAGCTGGGTCCGGCCCATCAAGATCAGCCGCCGAGCGCCGTGCTCCGCAAGCCAGCGCGCGACAAGCAGGCCCAGACCGCCCAGGCCACCCGTGATCAGATAGCTTCCGTCGGCGCGCAGCTTCAGCGGCACGCTGCTCACACGGCCGCCGGCGCGGGTAAGCTGGGCCACAAAGCGGCCATCCTGACGCAGCGCAATCTGATCGCTGCCCGAGCTGCGCGCCAGCTCATCGGCCAGCAGCGACGGCTCGTCGGCTGCCGGTGTTAAGTCCAGGTCGATGATTCCGCCCCACACGCTGCGGTGCTCATAGGCGATCACCCGCGCCATGCCCCACAGTGGCGCCTGCGCTACCGCGATATCGGCGGTCGCGTCCACCGCCTGCGTGCCGCGTGTCACAAGCCATAGGCGTGGCTGCTCGGACCAGCGGGATCGATCCAGCGCTTGTAGCAGATGCAGCGTGGCAATACAGCCATACATCTGCGCTTGCTCCAGATCCGCCACAGTCGACGCATCGTCGGTTGCCGCATCGAGGCCCCAGAGCTGTACGATGCCGCGCACCGGCAGCCGATCCATGCTCAGCGTCGCCAGCAGCCGATCGAAGTGCTCGCTGTTGGCCGGGTTGAGCCGGCAGCAGCGCCGGTCGGGATCGAGGCGGTAGGTTTCGTCGGGCATAACCAGCAGGCAGGTCGCGCCGCGCTGCTCAAGCTCCTGTGCCAGCACCGTTCCCAGGCCCTGACGATCCGCGAAGATCAGCCAGCTACCTGGCGCAGCGAGCACCTCGGCCTCGGAGCCGAGCGCTTGCGGCTCCCAGGCAAGCTGGTAGAGCGCATCTTGAACGCTGCCGCCTGCATCGCCCGTCGCATCGCCGAGCGCCTGAGCGCGCACGCCGAGCGCCGCCATGACCACGCGGCCATGCTCATCGCACAGGTGCAGATCGCCGCTGATACCGCGCCGATTCCGTTCCACCAGCCGCGCATGAATCCACAGGCGCTCAGGCAGCGGACCGTTGATCCACAGGCGCTCGACCACTACCGGCATATACACCTGCCCGCCGGAGTCGGTGTCAGCGCCGGGATCGGGCATGGTCGTGGCCAGGAGCGATTGGAAACACAGATCGAGGATCACCGGATGCAGCCGGTACGCTGACCGATCGGCCTGGATCGCCGGGTGGAGCTCAACCTCGGCGATCGTCGCTTCGGCGCCGCGCCAGAGCCGGCGGATGCCCTGGAAGGTTGGACCATATTCCAGGCCCAGGCTGCGGAAATAAGCATAGCACTCAGCGCTTGACAGATTATGTCCACCTGCGGCGCGCAGCTGATCGATCGGCAGCACAGGCTGTCCTGCTCCACCCAGCTGCGAGCGCAGCCGGGCCGACATATGCAGCGTCCAGGGCTGTCCTTGCTCCGGCAGACGGCTGTACAGCTCGACGCTGCCGGCCTGCTGGTTGGCAACCAGGTGCAGCGTCGGGTAGGTGTCCGGCGACACAAACAAGGCTTTGTGGAAAGCGATCTGCTCAAGCTCGATCCGTTCGCCGTCAGCCGCGATCTGCCGGCAGGCGGCGAGACTGGCCTCAACATAGGCCGCGCCAGGATAGACCACCGCACCTTGCAGCCGGTGATCGTCAAGATACGGCAGCTGGTCGAGGTCGAGCCTGGTCTCCCAGATCGGATGTACCGCTGGCACCTGGAAGCCCAGCAGCGGATGCGCGCGCTGTCCCAGCCGATCCGCGATCGACTCGTCAGCCTCGTGCCAGTGCGCCGCGCGCTGCCAGGGGTAGAGCGGCAGCGACACAAGCCGACCGCCGTGGGGATGCAGCGCCGCGAAGTCGATGTCGCCGCCCAACGCGTACAGCGCGCCCAGCGATTCGAGCATCGTTACCCGCTCGTCGGATTTGCGGCGCAGCGAGGGCAGGATCGTTCCCGGAGCGCCGAATAGCGCCAGACATTCCTTGATCGAATTGGCGAGCACCGGGTGTGGAGCAATCTCAAGGAACAGATCGTAGCCGGCGGCGCTCAGTGCGTCGATCGCGCGGGCAAAGAAGACCGGCTCGCGCACGTTGCGCCACCAGTACAGCTGATCGAACTCGCGCCCGTCGACCCGCCCGCCCGTGACCGTCGAGAATAGCGGCACCGCTGCCGGCCGCAGATCGAGATCGGCCAGGACATCCAGCAGCTCTGCTTGCAGCGGCTCCATGTAGTGGCTGTGATACGGCACGTCCACATTGAGATAGCGGCAAAAGATCTCTTGCTCCTGGATTGGCGCCAGGACCGCCGCCAGCGCTTCGGGATCGCCAACCAGCGTGACCGATGTCGGGCTGTTGACGGCGGCGATCGATACGCGCTCGGCATAGCCTGTCAGCGCTGCCTGCGCCTCCGCCAGCGACAATCCAACCGCCGCCAGCTTACCCTGGCCGGTCGTCTGCTGCTGGAGCCGGCTCCGATGATAGATGACCTTGACCGCATCTTCCAGGCTCATGACGCCAGCAGCATACACGGCGGCAACCTCACCGGCGCTGTGTCCCACGATCGCCGCAGGCTGCACGCCCCACGATCGCCACAGCTCCACCAGCGCCACCTGGAGCGCGAAGTTGGCCGGCTGCGCGATCTGGGTTTCGCCCATGCGTGAGTTCGCCTCGTCCGCCAGCAGTTCTGCCATGAGCGACCACGACGTGTAGCGGCGGAGCAGCTGGTCACAGCGCTCTACCGCAGCCCGAAACACCGGCTCCTGCGCCAGCAGCTCGCGACCCATCGCCCACCACTGCGGCCCCATGCCGCCAAACACAAACGCAATGTTGGGGCTGTGATGCGGTGTTTTGCGCCCCGACGCGGTGCCGCCATACGGCGTTCCCGCCAGATACCCTTCAATCTGCTCGATCAGCTCCGCTCGGGAGCGCGCCACGAGCGCAAGACGGTAGTCATGCTGCGTCCGGCGCACGCCTGCCGTATAGCTGAGATCGTGGAGCGACACGCTCGGCGACGCATGATCCAGCAGCTCTCGCAACGCCCGCGCCAGCGACTGTAGCGCGTCGAAGCTACGCGCCGAAAGCGGTACCAGCGCCGCTCGATCGGCGGGCTGCTCGGCCGGCTCCTGCACCACCGCAGGCGCTGCCTCAAGCACAACATGCGCGTTGGTGCCGCCAAAGCCAAACGAGTTGACACAGGCCAGTAGCCGGCCGTCGCTCGCGGGCCACGGCTCCAGCGCTTGCGGAATACGCAGGCCGAGCGCGGGAAGATCGATCGCCGGATTCAGCTCTTGCAGGTGCAGATGCGGCGGGATCTGGCGATGCTTAAGACACAGCGCAGCTTTGATCAGCCCGGCAATGCCGGCCGCCGCTTCCAGGTGGCCGATGTTGGTCTTGACCGAGCCGATCACACACGGACGATCCGCCGGACGGTTAACCGATAGCGCAGCGCCCAGCGCGCGCGCCTCGATCGGATCGCCGACCGGCGTGCCCGTCCCGTGCGCCTCGACATACTGGATCAGGCTGGGATCGACGCCGGCCCGCGCGCAGGCTTCTTTGACCAGCGCTTCTTGAGCCGCGCCGTGCGGTACGGTGATGCCGTTGGTCCGGCCATCCTGATTCACGGCGCTGCCGCGAATAACAGCATAGATCGAGTCGCCGTCGGCCAGCGCCCGGCTCAGCGGCTTGAGCACGACAACACCCGCGCCTTCGCCGCGAACGTAGCCGTTGGCCCGCGCATCGAAGGTTTTGCAGCGGCCATCCGGCGAGAGCATCCCGGCTTTCGACTCGGCGATCGTGTAATCCGGCATGAACATTGCGTTCACACCGCCCGCCAGCGCCAGCGACGACTCGCCGCTCCATAAGCTCTGGCAGGCGAGATGAACCGCAACCAGCGACGAGGAGCAGGCGGTATCGAGGGCTACGCTCGGGCCACGGAAATCAAACAGGTAGGAGATCCGATTCGCGACCATCGTCATTGCCAGGCCCGTGCCCGAGTGTGATTCGATGATGCTGCGGTTCTGCTGGTTCAGCCGAAAAAGCTTGTTATCCTCGGTGAACGCACCGATAAACACGCCCGTCCTGCTGCCGGCCAGGAGATCCGGCACCTGCCCGCTGTCTTCCAGCGCCTCCCACGTCACCTCCAGTAGCCAGCGCTGCATCGGATCGAGATGCGCGGCCTCGCGCGGCGACATGCCAAAGAACAGCGCATCGAACAGCTCTATGCGCTGGTCGATGAAGCCGCCCCATTTTGTGGCAGCAGTTGCCGGCTTGGCTAGCTTGGGATCATAAAACCGTTCGATGCTCCATCGATCCGCCGGAACCTCGCTGATTGCATCAACGCCCTCGCGCAGGAGGCTCCAAAACTGCTCAGGATCGTTGGCACCGCCCGGAAAGCGGCAGCCGATGCCGATCAGCGCAATGGGCTCGTTTGTTGCTGGTAACGCCTCGGACGGAAGTATGGTCCCTTGATTACCAAGAGACGATAGCCTGCGATCTGCCGGATCTTGAGCCATGGGGGTGGTCCCTCGATGATTACAAATAAAAGGCGAAACAGCCTAAAAAATGACACTATGGGAAGCGATCGCCCAGGTGAACGGCGCAGACGAGGAAGCGATGGGATGGAACCAGGCGGTGAACAGTGCGGGATCTCGGTCGGTGAACATGCACAGGTCGAGCGGCATACTCGCTTCTTCTCCTCGTTCTAGCGAGACCGAATGACGTTGCTGTGGAAGGAATGGATCTCACGATTGACACAACTACGTATCAGCACGAAGCTGCTATCAGCCAATCAGGGCAGATTCAATTAAGGGGTGAAATTGAGCGCATCAATTGAGCGTATCTACAGGTCAGGGGCGACGCGAGAAGAGTTGCTCTCAATCCAGCCACGTTGGCTACGTCTATGTGTTTGGGGAAAACTTAACGCACGCACAGTCGCGTAGGCATCTTGACCCATAAACTCAAACACGACGTAAAGATCACCTACGTCACACCTTAAGGCGCTGTTGCTCGCTTAGTCGTCACGTAAGTTCTATACTTAATATAAATGATTTTTTAGGGTTTTGCAAGGGGAGTTGGATGAACACCCTGGGTACTATCCCGGAGAGGGAAAGCAGCTTACACCGACTCGCGCTCCACCAGCCGGCAGCGGATCATGTGCTGCGGGGCCGCGCCATCGATCGGACGGTCCGCGTTATTGATCACATATTCGACGGCCCACTGGCCCATCTCATAGTGCGGCAGCGCCAGCGTAGTCAGGGGTGGGTTGAGCTGCGTCGCGATCAGCTCCAGATTGTCGAAGCCGATCACCGCGACATCTCCGGGAATCGCCAGGCCCAGCTGCTTGATCGCGTCGTATGCGCCCATAGCCACCGAGTCGTTGAAGCAAAACAGGGCGGTGGGCCGCTCGGCTTGCTGTAACAGGTCAAGCGTAGAGCGATAGCCCCCGGCGGCCACGCCTGGACACGTGCGGACAAGCTGCGGGTCAAAAGGAATGCCCGCCTCGGCCAGCGCTTTGCAGTAGCCTGCCATACGGCCAAGCGTCGCGGGAATCGGACCATCGTTGTTAATAAAGCCAATGCGGCGGTGCCCGCGCTGAATCAGATACAGCGTGGCATCGTAGCCGCCCTGTTCCTCGTCCGGCACCACCGAGGTCAGCGTGCGGTCGGGGCTAAAACAATCAAGCAGCACGGTAGGCAGCTGCGTATACAAGGGCGATGGCGCCACCGGACGATGATACATCGTCGCGTAGATCAAGCCTTCGACCTGTCGCTCAAGCAACATCTCCACCGCAGCATGCTCAAGCTCATGATTCGAGCCGGTGTTAACGACCAGCAGCATCTTGGTCCGCGCCCAGGCCGCATCCTGCGCGCCCTGAATGATCTGACCTGCGTGCGGCGAGGTGGCCACCTCATCGGAGATCAGGCCGATCGTCTGGGAGCGTCGCAGGCTAAGGCTGCGCGCCATGGCGTTAGGCCGCCAGCCCAGCGCTTTCACAGCCGCCCACACCCGTTCGCGCGTTTCCTGAGAGATGTTCGCATCCACCACGTCGTTGACCACAAACGACACCGTTGTCTGCGATACGCCGGCCGCTTTGGCGACATCATACATCGACGGACGCTTGGCTTTTGGTTGCTTCATCGCATAGTCTAGGTTGATAAAACGAATTACTAATGCTCATTACGACTATAGACGAGGCAGGTATTATTCGTCAAGTGGAGCCGGCGATGATTGAGGCTTGTGAGCTATGCGGCCTGTCCATCCGCTACCGGGATCGAACACAATCGCCAGATGCGGCGCGAGCTGACCAGCGCCGGCTGTTCGAGCTACTCGCCGATCGTGTCCGGCTAAGGAGACGCGGGAGCCGTGAGATGCGCAGCGCGGCGTTGAGCAGAGCTGTGTGCAAAGCCGTGTACTTCGGCGGCGCCAAGCTGCGCTTCCCGAACCCAGGTCTCGGCTTCCGTGATCGGCAGCGGGCGCGCGAAATAATACCCCTGGCCTACCTCACAGCCCAGGATGCGCAGCTGCGTGGCTTGTTCAAAGGTTTCGATACCTTCGGCGATCACGCTCATGCCCAGCGTATGCGCCAGCGTAATCACAGCGCGCACAATCGCGGTATCCTCGGCCGCACGCCCAAGGCTCTCCACAAACGATCGGTCGATCTTGAGCGTATCCACGGGAAAGGATTTGAGGTAGCTGAGGCTGGAGTAGCCGGTCCCAAAATCGTCGATCCAGATCTGGACTCCAAGCCGCTTCAGCTCGTGCAGCGTCGTGATCACCTCGTCGACCTTCTCCATAATCATGCTTTCAGTGATCTCTAGCGCCAGAAGATGCGCCGGCAGCTGTGTGGTATGCAGAATCTGGCGCACTTCCTCCACGAATCCTGGATGCTGGAACTGACACGCCGACAGGTTGACGCTGATCGTCAGCGGCAGCCCATCCTGCCGGAGGTCATTCCAGGCGCGCCCCTGCCGACACGCCTGCTCCAATACCCAGCGACCCAGCGGCAAGATCAGGCGCGTCTCCTCGGCGATCGGAATAAAGATACCTGGGGAGATCGTGCCTTGCTGGGGATGATGCCAGCGGATCAGCGCTTCCAGGCTCACCATCTGCCCGGTCGCGAGATCGATCTTGGGCTGATAGTACACTTCGAACTCTTGCGCCTTAAGCGCGTGGCGCAGCGCCGCCTCGACGTCCAGCCGCTCCAAAGCCCGCGCATTCATGGCCGGATCGTACAGGGCATAGCAGGCTTTGCCTTGCGCCTTGGCCCGGTACATCGCGACATCCGCCTGGCGCAGCAGCTCGTCGGCCTGTTCCTGGCCGGTAGCCGACCACGCGATACCAATGCTGGCCGTGACCACGAAGGTTCGATCGGCGATAACAAAGGGCATGTGCAGATCGGCGATGATGCGGTCGGCCACGCGCAGCGCACCGCTGATGTCGGTCAGCTCCTCCAGCAGGATCGTAAACTCATCGCCGCCCAGCCGCGCCGCCGTGTCTTCTGGCCGCACACAAGCTTGCAGACGCTGAGCCATCAGGATCAGAAGCGCATCGCCGGTCTCGTGGCCAAAGCGATCGTTCACGTTTTTAAAGCCATCGACATCCAGAAACAGCACGGCGACGGAGCGATCATGACGCTGCGCTGAGGCCAGGGCGCGCTGGAGCCTGTCTTTGAACATCACCCGATTCGGCAGGTGGGTTAGCGAATCATGGAATGCTTGATGAGAAAGCAGCTCTTCTACCTGCTGATAGTTGCGGAGCGCGATCCGCAGATGCGATAGCGTGTTTTCAAGCTGCTCCATGGTAGTTTTCAGCAGGAGAAACAGGTTATGCATGCGCGCCAGCGACAGCAGAAATAGCATGGCGGAGCCGCCGACGATCACAGGCACACTAACCGAATTGCCACGCGCCAGCTCCACGGCCGCCACGGTTGGCCCAAGCAGCGAGACGGCCGCGAGCACCAGTAGTCGCCGCCGGGAGAGCTTGATCTTCGGCGCGGGCGTTGGCTCGGACAGCAGGCGCATCGACGGATGGAGCGCGCCAGCGCCAAGGCAGACATAGGCCAGGAGCCAGCCATAGTCGATGATGCTACCGGTGATATAGGTTTCGTTGAGCAGCATGATCGCGTAGGCCACATCAGACACCAGAATCAGGCTGAAGCTCCAGCCCAGAAACAGGTAGGCCAGCGGCCGTGGGCCGGGGCTCAGCAGGATGTGCGCGACGGTCGCGACCAGGAACACATCCATGAGCGGGTAGGCGATGGAGACCGCCTGCTCGACCAGCGTCAGGGTCGGATTACGGAGATGCGGCTCCATGAGATAGACCCACCCCAGCACGCCCACACTGACGGTGACGATCATGGCGTCGATCACACTGCCCACATCTGCCTGTCGCATCCGCTGCCGGACGAGCAGCAGCATGCCGAGGATCAGCGGAAAATACCCGGCGAGATACAGCGCATCGGCCAGCGATGGAAACGGCGACTCGATGGCGAGAACGATCTCGTAGTAGCTCCAGATCGCGTTGCCAAAACTGGTTAGTAACTGGGCCAGGAGGAATAAATACCAGGGGAGACGCTGCGGTGGGCGATGGCAGGTCATGCCGATACCGATCGCCATAATATTTGATCCGGCCAGGATGACATAGTAAAGATTAAGCGCTGCAAGTGATGGCAACCAGCCATAGCCGACGACGGCGACGATCCCACATGCCAGGTAAAGCCACCAGGCGCACCGACAGATCAGGGCACGTGAAAGATGAGCGGGGGGATATAACATCTAAAGCTCCGAGCCTGTGCAAATGGCGTTGGTAGAACTGGGATGGTGGATGATGTGCCAGCGGATGTACAGCAGACACCTGCTGGAACGAGAGCTACTTATGATCAGCGTGAAAGAAATGTGGGTCGGTCGCCGGTGATAGTAGTGGTTTGGCTAGCCAGCGTTTCCACGAGGCGGTGAGCGCATCCTTGAGCCTTTCTACACGTCTGTAGTGTACCACGACACATCGCGGAAGAATTCGGCTCTTCTTCGTTTTTGCGAAACGCCGAACGTCGTGCTCGCCGGTGCAGCGTCTGGTTAAGCAATCACATGGCACGAGCGCGGGCGCTGCCAAAACCGATTATGACGGGTGCTCCGTGCTGTCATATTGTAGCCCGTGCGGATGCAGCCTGACCATATGCGTCTGGTATGGATTCGGTTATGCCACACGGCGTTGGTGAGATGCTACGCAGCCTAGTCGTAGGTGTGCTGGGGTTTGGGGTTGGATAGAATGTTGATGTTTTTGATTATCAGCAGACACATTATTATAAACACACAAAGCAAACAGACGCCTCACGCGAGGCGTCCGTGCAATCAGGAAAGCGATGGATCAGGCGGTCACGCCCTCGAACGGATTCACGACGATCCAGCCTTGCTTGCCGGACCACAGATACAGGTTGTTGAGCACGTCGATCAGCTCCCGCTGCGCTTCCTCGCTCCAGCCGGTCGCGGCTACGAAGTGCTGAACCTGCTCCTGCGCAATCTCGTCGAGCATAACGCGTGGCTCGGGCTGCTCATAAAGCCACTCGCTGAAGGCTTCAAGCAGATCTTCCTCACGCCTGATCGACCAGGGGCGCGTGCGCGCAATCACGTGCATGTAATCGTCGATCGCAACATCGATCGGTTTCACGGGCAAACTCCTTGGTAGGGCAGAGATTCAACACGAGCGCGGGATTGGATTGATCCCGCGCCGACGAGCGCAGGCTAGAACGGCAGGAAGCGGCTCCCGCGCGCCCAGCCAGGAAAGCCCGTGATCGCCACGACACCGGGACGCGGCATCGGATCGCCGTTGAGATTCGGCCAGTGGCTGGTCAGCTTGTCGCGGCTGGTCGACTCTTCGCCAGGATGCTGGATCGCCACAAACATCGTTCGGCCGTCGGGCGTCCAGAACGGCCCGGTCAGCTCGCACTCCACCGGTCCCGAGGCGAACTGCACGGCCTTGCCGGCGTTGGCGCCCTCGGTGGCGAAGAAGAACATCGCGTTGTTGCCCTGGAATTTGTAGATGCCCTTGCCGGTGCGGCTTGACGAAATATCGGTGACCATCCACAGGTTGCCGTAGGGATCGAAGACCAGGTTGTCGGGCGAGGAAAAGCCGCTCTGCGGGCCGCCGACCGCGAAAAACTCCCACTCGAACGTCTCGGCCTCGGGATTATTGCTCGTCTCGGTCAGGCGCACGATCTGGCCGTGGTAGTTGCTGTGGTTGGCGTTGTTGGTCATCGCGATGTAGACCTGGCCCGTGCGCGGATGCACCTCGATGTCCTCGGGACGATCGGTCGGCGTGGCGCGCAGCACGATCGCGGCGCCGGTCGCGTCGGCCAGCACATCGGCCTGGCTCTTGAAGCGCGGCGATCCATCCGCCTTCTTAGCCGACTTGAGCGCGCTCTGCGTATCGTAGTCGAGCAGCACCCACTTGCCGTTCTGGAAATCGGCGGCGTAAAGCTTGCCGGACTCCAGTAGGCGCAGGTTGGCCTCGCGGTTCCTGGGATCGTACGCGCCCGTAGTGACAAACTTGAAGACGCAGGCATCAGTCTTATCGTCGCCCATATACACCACGACGCGGCCGGTCGGGCTGACCATCACCGCCGCATTCTCGTGGCGGAAGCGGCCCATCGCGGTATGCTTGCGCGGCACATCGGTCGGGTTGAAGGGATCGACCTCGACAATGTAGCCGTTGTGCTCTTTGACGTAGCTCTGATCCCAGCCGTAGCCGGTGCCGCCCTGCTCCAGCGGCGCCCCGTAATCGTCGACGTTCTCCTCGCACGACAGCACGGTGCCCCAGGGCGTCAGACCGCCCGAGCAGTTGCCGACGCTGCCGATCACATCGACCGCGCCTTTGGCAAAGGCCGAGCCCGCGATCGCGCCCGTGAGCCGTGACGGCGTAAAGCCCGTGATCCGGCGATTGTGGCTGTCCTGTACAAAATTCCAGCGGCCCGCGCGGTCGCGCTGCACGCGAAAGATCGAGCCGCCGACGCTGGTGCGCTCAATGGCGATCTGCTCGACAGTCTTAGGGCCGGTCAGATTGCCGTGCTGCATCAAAGGATTAGGATACTCATGGTTGACCCACAGCAGGCCATCGGTGGAGGAGCGACCGCCGTCCAGGTAGTCGATCGGCAGATAGGCGATATAATCGGCGTTGTAGCCAAAGGGCTGGCCGGGCGCGACCTCATCGCCGTACACGCGCACGACGTTGTAGCGATAGCCACGCGGCAGCACCAGATCGTCGGCGGTGGTGGGGCGGATCGGGCGGAACGGTGGGCGGGTGCTGGCAGCCGGAGCCGCCGCACCGGTCTCAGCGGGTGCCGCCTGGGCTACCTGCAAGCTCAGCGGAAGTAAACTGGCGACACCGGCTGCGACACTGCCTTTGAGCGCGCTACGACGTGTGATCCGAGCGTCCAGCAGCTGGTGCCACACGCTCCCCGGTCGTTCGGGCTGCGACATACCTGAATCCTTCTTCCTGAGTAGAAAAACAGATGCGTGTTCGGTTGAACAAGGATAGTATGCCAACCGGGTGCAAAGCTTTGATTATGATAACCTTAACCACTGGTTAAGCCGGTCTACCTACGCCCCTTTGTCGTCGATCACCAGCTGCCCTAGCTCCGCGCGCAGAAACGGCTTGACATCGCCTTCGGCCGTGAGCTGGAGCCACACCGGGCCACCGTGCGGCGCAACCTCAAGCGTGAAAGCGAAAAACGGGCAGCACTGGCGCTCGTTGGCGATAAAGGCCGCGACGAGCTGATAATGCTCGGCATCGAAGCGATACGCAAAGCCGTCGGGCAGCTCGCGTGTTTCCCGGAGCAGCGATCCAAACAGCTGGATCGCTACTGCCTGATGCGTCGTGCGCTGCTCCTCGGAAAGCGCGGTCAGATCACAGGCGAAAAGATTCATCTCGGACATATTCGTTCCTTTCATGGCGATCGCGGCCATGCGGCACACTTGCCGAAGCCACAGCGCCAGTGTACGATTTCAAGTACACTTTAAGTCAAGAGGCCGCTTATGGAAGAGCTGACAATCGGCGAGGTGGCGCGGCGCGCGGGCATACGCACATCCGCCCTGCGCTACTACGAGAGCGTTGGGCTGCTGCCTGCGCCCAGGCGGGTCAGCGGCCGGCGGCGCTACGAGGCGGGCATCGTGCAGCGGGTGCGGGTGGTGCAGCTGGCTCAGGCGGCAGGATTTACCATCGCCGAGATCCAGACGCTGCTACATGGATTCGCGCCCGACACACCGCCGGCGGCACGCTGGCAGCGGCTTGCCCACGACAAGCTGCGTGAGCTGGACGCCGCGATCGAGCGCATCCAGACGATGAAGCGAATCCTGGAAATGGGGCTTAGCTGTGGATGCTTAAGACTTGAAGATTGCGCGCTGGTCCTCGATGCTGCACGCTGCCATGAAGACCCAGATTGTTGAGATAAGTTTGATTATCGGTATCGAATC
>DASWTW010000482.1:0-4775 GCA_036401895.1 Herpetosiphonaceae bacterium
CCCGACTGGCGCGGCCCCTACACCAGCGATACCCTGTTTCACGAGCCGTTTGTGCTCTTCGGCTATTTCGCGGCCTGCACGCAGCAGATCGAGCTGGTCACCGGCGTGATCATTTTGCCGCAGCGCCAGACCGCGCTTGTCGCCAAGCAGGCCGCCGAGGTCGACGTGCTGAGCGGCGGGCGTCTGCGCCTTGGCATCGGCGTGGGCTGGAATCCCGTGGAGTACGAGGGATTGAACGAGGAGTTTGGCAATCGTGGTGCCCGCAGCGAGGAGCAGATCCAGGTGCTGCGCCAGCTCTGGACCGAGCCGGTGGTCACCTTCAAGGGTCGCTGGCATCAGATCGAAGCGGCAGGCATCAAGCCGCTGCCGGTTCAGCGCCCGATTCCGATCTGGATCGGTGGCGGCGCTGACAAAGTGCTTGAGCGCACGGCGCGCATCGGCGACGGCTGGTTTCCACAGATGCCGCCCGACAACACCGCGCGCGAGGCGATCCGGCGGCTGCGCGCCTACGCCGAGGCGGCGGGCCGCGATCCCGGCACTATCGGCATCGAGGCGCGGCTAAGCATTGGGCGTGTGCCCGAGAGCGGCTGGCGGGAGTACGTCGAGGGCTGGCGCGAGCTGGGCGCGACGCATCTCAGCATCAACACCATGGACGCCGGGCTGGGCTCGCCCCAGGAGCACATCGACGCGCTGCGCCACGCCAGGGCTGTGCTCGGCTTGTAGCCGGAAAGCGGAGCAGGGACGGGGAGTGCGCCGTCCCTGCTCGGTTACGATCGGCTAGCTGTCTTCTTCGAGCAGCGCCATGCTGACAAAGCCGATCTGGTCCGCGCGATGGACCCAGCTCGAAGTGCCGCCGATCTTCTCGCCCTGCACAACCTCATCGCCGGCGAACACATCGTCGCGGCGGAGTCGTGCCTCGCCCTGAAGCGCATCGCGAAATTGCGTGCCGGGTCCTTCGCGCGTTCGGGCTATCTCAACCAGCACCCGGTACCACTTGATCTGTGGCTCGGGCTGTGCAAAAAACTCGGCCAGCACCCCGGCGATCGCGCCGGCCGTCTTGTCGGCGAAGCTCTCCTGGCGCATGATCTTGAGATCTTTCGGCGAGCTGTACGCGCCAACCTCGACGATCATGCGGCGGCAGTGTACCCGCAGCTTGGATGTTACCTCAAAGATGCCGAGCCGCGCATTCAGATCCTGAAAAACATGCGTCTTGCGCTCCGAGAGCACACCAATGCCGCGCACAGGAATATCCGTGGCGTCGCTGATGGCGTGCGCGATCTGCGGCCCGAGCGTATCGCGGACAACTCCGTCGCTGTCGGAGCCCACGTCTGGAAAGATCGTGAAGCAGCCGCGACCGGCATCGCCTCTGCCGTTGTCTTCGGCGTGGACCTCCAGAAAGATGTCGGCGGTCCAGCCATCGTGGAACCAGTCGACAACTGTCTGCGCAACCTGTCGCAGGCCGCCCCGAAAGATGCCCAGGCCATCGTCGGGCGTGATTACCCGCACATCAAAACCCTGATCGCGGCAATGCTTTGCCAGCGCCCTGGTGATCGGCCCGACCAGCTCGATCTCGGTTTTGTTGCCGCCAGTCAGGCTATGATGACCGGCGCTCAGTGCGATCTTTGGCATAGCGTGCCCCCTACCGACGCTAGGTCTGCGCAGCGGGTATCGCTTTGCAGACTGCCGAACTTAGATTTTTCGGTTTCTGCTCCCTGGAACAGGTGTGAACAGTCCACCCAGAAATCCGACAACCGTGGTAAACATGGTCAGAATGATTTGCACGTTGGCGGGATCGCTAGGTGTGACGAACATGCTGACGGCGAGCGTTACGAACGAACCTACAAGTACAATTGCAAACGCACCGATCACAATGATCGTGATGTGGAGCGGAACACCTAGATTCGTGGCGCCGGCATCCACATCGACCGTGTCGATCTGATCGGCGATCACCGTGGCTCCGCTGGTGTGCGGTTGCTCTTCCCGGCCTGTTTTGGCCTCCCGCGCTGGTCTTATGCTGCGCGGTCTGTGGTTGGTAGCCATTGCGGCCCTCCTCGTGAGCTGTATGCTGTAGAAGGGCCGCAGCGGCTCAAGATCTTGCTGCTTAATCTTGTACTCAGCTTACAAAAACCTCATCTGTAGCTGGCGATCCAATTAGTCACGTGGTATCCAGAAGAGCTGGTAGTAGTGCGGCGGCACGGTTGCAGGCTTCGCTCCACCCTCGGGCATTGCCATGACCAGATCCGGCGTGGTCGTCGGAGTCAGCGGCGTAACTGCGACATTCGCTCCTGCCTGGTTATACGTTGGCTCCAGCTTCCAGCTTCCACGCTCCAGATCCAGACGACAGATCACGAGATGGCCGGTGAGCGCATCGACCTCGCTGAGCGCGTCATGGTGGATCGCCAGCGTCGGGAAGCACTCCGCCGGCAGCGCGCTATTGCTGGCGAGGCTGAAGGCATAGCTCGCAGGTCGCGCTCCCGGAGCCGGCGGCTCATCGGCGACACCGCTGTTGATGGTGGTGATAACCTTGACCCGGCTATATGCTTCTCGTCTGTCTGCCACTTCCTTTGACACATCGCCGTTGTCCTGGTTATCGGGATCGTAGAAGAAGAGCATCACCCGGCCATCGGACGAGCCGGCAGTGATCGGGACCGGCGCGAACGCGCCACCGCTGGGCGGACAGCCACCCTGCGAGAAGCTGGTGATCATCAGCTTTTTATCGCCTTTTTCCTCCCACACCGTCAGCACATGGCCATCCAGGGTCGGCACAGACAACGGTGTGGTGAGCGAGGCCAGCTCCGAAGGATCTTCTTGACCCAGCGGGAATACCCAGACGGTATCGGGGCGCTGGTCGTCATTACCTGAGATCTGGACGCGTATCTGGGCCAGCCGCTCGTCCTGCATATTTGCTCCCAGGTTGCACGGCTGAACGTTTAGCAGCGGCATAATCTCCGGCGTAACATCTTTCCAGGCGTTATTCGGCGCCTGGTACTCCGTGCTGATTGTATGGAGCAGCACGCGATCTTTGCCACAGCCATACGCTTTGTCTAGCGTGCTCTTCGCGACCAAAACCACAGTGTCGCCGGCTAGAGCTCCCAGGAGCCTGAACCCATTATCCGCTGCGTGCGCATCGAGTGTGCCCTGAGCAATCAGGCGCGGCTGTTCTCCATTGAGATTTTTGATCACGTAGAGCCAGCACTGGTGCGCCGGCGTATTCCTGGGCAGCAGCTCGGGCGGAATGGGCGGAATGCCTTGAAGCTGCTTATCTGCCTCAGGCATCGCCGACCTCTTTTTAGCCGGCTGATCCTGGGATGCCGGCTGAGAGTTTAAGGGAGGAAACAGCGGCGACTCGACATTTGTCGTGCCGGAAAGCTGGACGAACTGCGGCAGCGGCAGCGGCAGCCGTCCCGGACCCTCAAGCGGCGGGTTCTGCTTAAGCTCCTTGAAGGCCGGTATCTTGCGGATCTTGTCCCACTCACTATTTTTGCGCATCCGCAGGCAGCCGCCGGCATGCGGCACTAGCTCGCTGGTGCCGAGCGTAGTAGCCATGATCGAGTCGCTGGACTCGCGAACGCGCTGGACCACGGCCTTGTAGAGCGGCGGAGATTGATCTGTGCTCGGGACCAAAATAGAGCGTGATAGGTTTCCCAGACGTATAGTGCCGATCTCCGAGGCCGGTAGCAGATCGATCAGTTGCAGATAGGCGTCTTTTTGGTTCAGCGCGTAGTGCGCCCACTCGTGGACCAGCACGCGATACGCCTCCGGCTCGTCCCAGGGAATGGTGACCCGGCTGCTATGGAACCAGTAGCCGCGCCCAAGACGGATCGGCAGATATTTTTCATGCATATGCAGGCCATTGACCCAGCTGCGCGGATGGAAGCGATTCGAGGCCATGATCTGAATGTCGGCACAATCCATCCACTCCCGACCGCCAAAGATCACCTGTCCAAAGGCCATTTTGCCGTCGGTGACATCGTAGAGGTAATCCGAGGCGCGGCGAAACGCCCACTCCAGCGTGCGCAGGTAATCATCGCAGGGCTCCCACTCCAGCGCTACCAAAACGTTGAAGAGCACCAGATCTGCCTCTAGCTTTTCAGGCGTGGTAGTCCTGGTGGCGACCGCTGTTGATTTCTTTTTTTTGGGCTGCGATGGGCGGTTGCCTAGCGGACTCGCGCCAAGACTTGTGCCGGTCTGCTGTGGCCCAGAGACTTTTAGAATAGCGTACGCCCACTCAGGCGATGGATCGAAGATCAGATCGCCGTCCTCCAGAATCGGAGCAGGATACTTCGGGTTGTTCAGGATGGCATCAATACGCTTTTTTTGTTCCTCATTTCTGTTCGGCTTAATCTCGCCTGACAGGTTAACCTCTGGATCATCTGACGTGAACTCCTCAGGCTCGGCGGGGCTGTCCGTCGATCCCGAATCGTCGTAACCGGCACTACGTGACCGATAGCCGTGCTCAGAGAACAATGATTTGACATGCGCCGTAAACTTTCTACTCATAGCACTACCTCCTTCGTTGCGACGAGGCGACGAGAGATCCGTGGCTAGCGCAACCGCTGTTCGCTCCCATCCTGACAGGATCTACCGGAAAGGATCTCGCTGTGACCGAAGCGCAGTCTTCCCCCGATCTGGCGCTTCTGGCGCTATGCACTATCTTGCAGTCGTTCAATCGCGATCTGCTGCTGGCATTGAGCGATACCACGGAGCAAGCTGTCGATTCACTGCTGGCAAGCGAGCTGGTCATACCAGATACAGGTAGTAAAGACCTGTATTTC
>DASWTW010000483.1:0-10345 GCA_036401895.1 Herpetosiphonaceae bacterium
CCATACTCGTATTCTGAATACGGTATGATGGTAGAGGTTCGCAGATATATGGTCGATGCGTGACTAGTTGGACGTCAGATCGATCTCGTTGGCTAGCTCGGGGAAGAAATAGCTGGGCTGAACCCGAAACACCCGACAGAAGGCCAGCAGCGTCTCACGGGTTGGATTTTTAATCTGACCGCTGCGCAGACGGTGCAGATGCGATTGCTGGATGACACCTTCGGTCTTGAGCACAATCTCGACCGGCAGGTAGGGCCGATGTTCGGTCGGGTGCAGGTGGGTTTCAAACAGGCGGTTGATCAATTCGGTCGTAGTTGGCACGTCGTGGCTCATGATCTCCCCCTTTGGCGTTGATGTATGTTCCCATTATACTCGCAACAAAATCGCCTTTTACCGGGAGAATAACAGTGTCATTCAGCCGCCCATTCTGCTCAGCGCCGGCTTATTCGTTTCAGCATGGTGCTCACTCGTCCATAATCTGTTGATATTCGCGCAGCAGCTCAGGAGCGTAGCGTTCCCAAACTTCTGGAAACCAGACCAGCGGATTGATGTCGAAAAAGGTTGCCAGATCCAGCATGGCTTCACGGCCAGGGTTTGAAATACTGCGATCGTAGAGTTTGCGCACATATTCCGGGCTGGCGGCTACTGCTAACGAGACACGTCGAAACGACGGACGCTCGCCTGCGTTTTGTTCTGCGTAGCGGCGAAATAAAAACTCCATGATTTGGGATACGTTAGGATAAGGTTGTGGTGCTGGCATGTATCCAGTCCTTGCTGTACAAGCCATTAATGCGTATTATACTCCGCAATTAGATAGCCCAAACCATAAATTAACACATGTTTTTCGGAAAAACACCTGCGCTCGCTGCATGGTTTGGCCCCTTGAGCAAGCGCAGGTGAATGCCCAGCATACACAACCATGCAGCCGGAGTAGAGCAGGTGCTCTACTTGCGAGATTGTAGCATGTCCGACCATGTCCGACAATCTGCGCCGGCTGCCCATGAAAGGCAGCAGATCATGCCCAACCATCGTCCGCCGCGCAAACTGCGACGCTATGATCGTCTTGCAGTGCTGGATTACATCGACATCTACCAGCGCACCCACCGCCGCTCACCATCGCAGCGCATGATCGCTCAGGCGCTGGCGATGAGCACGCCCTCGGCGGCGCATACCGCAATTCACGCCCTGAAGCGCCTGGGATTGCTGAGCATCGGGGTATCGCCGAGGGGCTGGCCCGCCAACCTGACGATCACAGAGCTTGGCCAGGCGCGGCTGCAAACGTGGCGCGACAAGGAGGAGGCCTGATGTTCTTGCCGCTGATCGTCCTGCTCTTCTCGATGATCAACCGTTGGAGCATTACGCGCGGAGGCACATCGCGCGTTGTGCAGCGGCCTCAAGTGATTGTGATCGCCCGAGAAACGAGCACCGCCAGGATACGCGCAGTCTTAGCCGCGCTGGAATTTCGCGTTGTCGTAGGGCACACGCTGCTGGCCGGATACGAGCTGATCCGCCGTCTGCTGGCGACCAGCAGGCCACCCCGGCCGACGGTGATCGTGATCGATCTTTCCTTGTCGGAGCCGGGCTTTCCTGAGTTCACTGCCGCGCTGCTGGTCGCCGTCATAACTCAGCAGATGCAGCGCGAGAAAATCAACCCGGCCTGGTGCGTCGGTGGGCTTGCCGGGCAGCAGCCGACCCTCAGCGCGGAGGCGACCGCCCTGGGCTGCCAGCGGATCGTAGCCCTGCCGCTCAACGCCGAGGCGCTGGCGACGATCCAGGCGATCATCCACGAGCCACCGCCGCTCAGCCGGCCAAAGGTCACGCCGGGCGCTCCCGATCTGGTCGAGCTGTGCCAGAATATCGCTCAGCGCGTGCTGGAGTCGGTGCAATCGGCGCAGATTCGCGCCTGGACGCCCGAGGATGCGGCGCTGATTCTGAGTTGGCTCACGCCGTATCCGGCTCCGCCAACCAACGGGCAGCGCAGGCGCGCCACGGATCGGGATATTTCACGGATCAAGCAGTTGCTGCGCGCTTTCGGGAATCAAAACGCGGCCCGACAGCAGCTGGAAGAGATCGCGGCCTACTGGCAGCAGCGCTATCCGCTGCATGGCGAGGTGCTGCTCAAATTCTTAGAGGGCTGGGAGCGCCGCGAGATCGTCAGCTATTTTGTCGGCCAGGGGCTCTACGAAGACAGCCGCGTGTATCACTGCATCAAAGAGCTGCCCCAGCGGCTCAGCGATCATCTTCAGCGGCATCAGATCGGTCTGGGCCCGCATCACTAGGCAGCCTCTGCTTCGCGCTGTTGCTTAAACAAGCAGGAGCCGCAGCCAGTGCAGCTCCTGCCAAAAGATTGTCGATCCTGGGCTTGCGCTTAGTTGTTGTAGTCCCAGGTGACCTCGCGAACACCGAATGCGTAGGAGTCGGCGTAGCCCATGTTCTGCACCAGCTTCTGGGTCAGATCGAAGGTGCGGCCCGAAACGTACGGCCCTCGATCGATCACACGCGCCGTGACGACCGTTCCATTCCTGGCTTTGAACTTGAGCCGCGTGCCGCAGGCCATCGTGCGATGCGCCACGCCGACCGTGTCGCGGGTTAGCGTCTGGCCACAGGCGGTCGTGTTGCCCCACAGGCCAGGTCCGTACGACGAAGCGATCGCAGTCTTCCAGGCAAAGGTTCCCACGTCGCCGGTGACCTCATCGCTACCTGTCGTATCGATCGCCACCACGGCCTCGTCGGCGTGTGCTGCCGGCGTAATTGTGCCGCTGACCGAGGCGAGCGCCAGCGTCAGCATTGCCAGCGAAGCGAGCGAACCACGGCGCAGCAAGCGATTGAAGTGAAACATAGAAGCTCCTTTGGCCCGTCTGTTTGACGGCGAGAAAAGCTGATGGATACGGCACACTTGCCGCTCCACATATCGAACAGCGCGGTTATACCACGAGTGTTCCCGAGAGCACCTCGGCTGTGCGCAGCCCGCGCCGAGCGATCCGCTGCGGATCACGTCGAACGGCGGCACATTGAGCCGGAGCTAAAGCTGTGCTTTAGCTTAGAATATCCGTATGCAATCACGAGTTGGGTGATTCTGCTAGCGGCAAGATGCTGGGGAGCGCATCGCATACCGATAGCTTTATGGAATGCGTATGCCGCCGATTGTAGCATTTGCGATGCTATTTGTCAAATTAATTTTAACGAATTGACTAAAGCGGCGATCGCTTGATCCTGACGTTACGTCACCCTGTACACTACCTCCTGTCATGCCCGCGATTACGCATAGAGGAACCGCTATATGACCCGCATTATCGTGTACGATACGATCGCGCAGTTTCAGCCGCTGTTTACCTCGCGCGATCGACCAAAGGCACTCTTCAGCCGCGCCGAGAAGATTTTTAGCCCTCATGGATTTATGAGCCGGTTGAATCACGAGCTGACCGATCGGCGGCGCAACGGCTTCGATGTGATGAGCGCAGCCCAGCACGACGGCTACGAGGCGCTGATGGGTCAGCAGGGCTGGGGCCTGTTCAATCCTTCGCGCAGCCGCGATGCCTCCGACTGGGAGTTTGCAGAGTACCAGCGGGTCGCGCTGCTTGAGCAGATCGAGCGAGCGGTAGCCGCGTGTGTGCGCCGGCTGGAATTGACCGAGGAGCAGGCGGCCTGTTTGCCGCAGCTTCAGTGCTTTCTGGTTCCCGCCGATCCGGCCAACCGTACATTTATGGCTTTGAATCACGGGCTGAGCGGCTTCGGCGGCGCTCCCGGCTTTGTGCTGCTGCGGGTCTGGCCCAGCGCCGGCAACCTGGCGCGCGTTCCGGCAGTGCTGGCGCGGCTGGCCGCCAATAATCTGCGGCAGGCGGCGCGACCTGAGGGGTTGCTGACGCTCGGCGATTGGCTGGTGTTGGAAGGTTTATCCGCCGCGTTTGTCGAGGCCGCCGGTGTGCCTTTGAGCGCGGCGCCCTGGCTGGTCGCGTTCGCTAAGCCCGACGATTGGGACGAGGCGCTGTTAGATGTCGCGCGGTTCTACCAGCTCGCCAGCTACAACGATCTGGTCGTCAATGTGTACGGTGGCCAGGTGCCGATTGGCGATGAGCGCCCGCCCCAGGCTGCCCCGCTCGCTCAGGAGGATCTGGAGTACGCCGCTGCGATCATCAAGGCCGCGCTTGACGTGTCGGATGCGACGACGATTGCGGCGTACATGTATGGCGATGCGATCGTGGCGATGCAGGGACATCCGGCCGTGGGCCTACCGCCCTACGCCGGCTTCGAGATCGGCTACCGGTTGGTGCAGGAATATCTGCGGCAGAGTGGACAGCGCCTGAGCGAGGCCATGATTATGTCGAGTCGAGAAATTCTGGGGCGAGTCGTTGCGTGAAGACGGGCACCAGCTTTTTTACGCATCGGAAAAGCCAAGTACACATGGCCTCTGCTTCGTTGTGATACCGCGTTGTGAGCGTTGTGTCACATTTCGAGGTCTGGCGGTGTTCTTGTAGGGAAATCTATAAGCATTGTCCAGGAGAAGGTTCATGCAATCGCTGCTCGTGCTCACTCTAGACAACATCCATCAGTCGGTGAAGCAGCGGCAATGGGCGCTGTGGTTTACCCGCATGACCCGGCTGCTGCTGGCGCTCGGTTTCCTGCCATCCGGCCTGACCAAGCTGGCCGGCAATCGCTTTACGTCGCTCAGCCCGGTAACTCCGATCGGCTACTTCTTTGAAGCCCTGTACCAGACCGGCGACTACTGGCGCTTTCTGGGAGTCGCCCAGCTGCTCGCCGCCTTGCTCCTGCTCATTCCGGCAACAACCACCCTCGGCGCGCTGATCTACTTTCCGATCATTCTCAATATTTTTATTATCACCGTGTCGCTCCACTTCACCGGAACGCCAGTCATCACCGGCTTGATGCTGCTTGCCAGCATTTATCTTCTTTGCTGGGATTATGACAAGTTGAAACACCTGGTGCGCTCATCGCCGGGCAGATCGGAATAGCCGCCAGATCGGGCTTGCCGATCGATGCCTTTGTTTTGTAAGCTGTTCGCGACACAAACGGCTCTTTGGAGGTGTGATTTGAGCCTTACAGCGATGCAGCCTACAGCGACGGTTGATCTTTTTCCTGGTCTGAGTGACGAGCTGCTCACGCTGCTGCGGCAGCTAGCGCCGGATGCGTGGCAGCGATCGACAGCTTGTCCCGGCTGGTCGGTCAAAGATCTGGTGGCACATCTGCTCGGCGGCAATATCGGCCGGCTATCGTTTGGCCGTGATCATCTGCTGCGCAAGGAGTCGGCGCGTGCTCCGACCAACAATGCCGAGCTGATCGACTGGATCAACGAGCAGAACGCGGCCTGGGTACAGGCAGCCGAGCGCATCAGCCCGCCGGTTTTGATCGACTTGCTGGCGCTGACCGATCGGCAGGTGGCCGAGTTTTTCGCCACGCTGGACATGCAGGCGCCGGCGCCGATCAGCGTGGGCTGGGCCGGCGAAACCCGATCCGCCAACTGGTTCGACGTCGGGCGTGAGTACACCGAAAAATGGTTTCATCAGCAGCAGATTCGCGAGGCCGTCGGCGCGCCAGGTTTGATCGAGCGCCATTGGTTCCTTCCGGTGATCGAGATCTGCCTGCGGGCGCTGCCCTACACATATCAAGCAGTCGCGGCCGACGCGGGAGCCACGATTGTCGTGCGCATCACCGGCGCGGCGGGCGGCGTCTGGTCGCTGGTGCGAAGCGATGGAGACTGGACGTTATACGAAGGAGAAGCCGAGGCCGCAGCCGCAGCGGTGCAATTCAGCGACGATACCGCCTGGCGCTTATTTTCCAAAGGGCTGGATCAGGCTGAGCTACTGAGGCGCATGCAGATCGAAGGTGACGCCGCGCTGGGAGCAAAGATCGCGGATCTGGTGGCGATCATGGCGTAATAAGAAGAACAGCAAAACAAAGAACAAAGAACAGGGCGTATGCTCTTAGTTCTTGGGCTAGGCCCTCACCCCCGCCGCTGACGCGACTCCCCCTTCCCCAAACCTCAGCGGGCTTCCGCTTCGGTTGCGATAGGAGAGGGGGAAGATCGAATCCTCTTTGTTCTCTTGTTCTTTTGTTCCTTAGCTACGGCCTCTGGTCACGGTGTTGGCGATGATCGCCGCCATTGCGCCCGCGCCGACGCCGTTGTCGATGTTGACGACCGCCAGGCCGGGCGCGCATGTTTGCAGCATCGAGAGCAGCGCGGCCTCGCCTTTGCCGCCCAGGCCGTAGCCCACCGAGGTCGGCAGCCCGATCACCGGCACGTCGACCAGTCCCGCGACCACCGAGGGCAGCGCGCCGTCCATGCCCGCCGCCACGATGATCGCATCTACAGGCACGCTCAGCAGCCGTCGCAGCGGCTCGATCAGCCGGTGCAGGCCGGCAACGCCGACATCGCAGACCATGTGAATCTCGCAGCCCATCTCGCGGCAGACCACAGCGGCCTCTTCGGCGCGCGGCACATCGGCAGTGCCGGCGGTGATGATTCCGATCTGACCGCCGGTGCTGGGCGCTGCCTGACCCGGACGCCGCAGCACCACCAGCCGCGCCGCCTCGTAGCGCTCCCAGGCCACCTCATCGCCGAACGCCTGCTCCAGCGCCGCCAGCGTATCCGGCGGCGTGCGGCTGATGATCGCCCGGCCGGAGCGCTCAAGAAAATGCCGCGCGATCTCGACGACCTGCGCCGGCGCTTTCGGCTCGGCCAGGATCACCTCGGGCACGCCTTTGCGATGCTCACGCCGCGTGTCGAGATGCGCGTAGCCCGCGATCGGCTCGCGCTCGTCGTCGCCCAGCAGCGCCTGCCGCAGATCGCGGAACGGATCGCGACCCGGCGTGGCGTCCGAGTCGTCGCCGGCGGACCAACCATGATGTATCGACATATGCTTCTATCCAATCAGTTCGATCGTCTGGGGCCGTCGCCGCAGCGGCTCGTTCATGCTGCCGCTGCGAAAGCCTTGCAGATCCAGCGTGACATAGAGGTAGCCCAGCGCGCGCAGCTGCTCCACGATCGTTTCGCGCAGCTCGACCGCCCGCGCGAGATCGTCAAGCTGAAGCTCAAGCCGGGCAATATCGCCGTGATGCCGCACACGAAAGCCGGAAAAGCCCAGGCCACGCAGCCGGCGCTCGGCCTCGTCGATCTGCCGCAACTGGGCCGCGTCGATCCCCTGGCCGTAGGGCACCCGCGACGACAGGCAGGCGAAGGACGGCTTGTTCCAGGTGTCCAGCCCCAGCGCGCGCGACAGCTCGCGAATCTCGGCCTTAGTTAGCCCGGCCTCGACCAGCGGACTGCGCACGTTCCACTCCAGTGCGGCCTGGTGTCCCGGACGGTGATCGCCCATATCGTCGGCCATCGCGCCGTAAACCACGCACGCCAGCCCGCGCTCCTCGGCGATCGGGAACAGCTCGGTGAAAAGCGTTTTCTTGCAGTGGTAGCAGCGATCGGCGTGATTGGCGGCGTAGGCGGCGTCGGCCAGCTCGTTGGTGCGCACCACCACATGCTCGACGCCGATCTCGCGCGCCAGCCGTGTCGCCTCGGCCAGCTCCTCGCGTGGATAGGTTTCCGAGTCGGCGGTGGCGGCGACACAGCGCGGACCCAGCACATCGGCGGCCACTCGCAGCAGCAGCGTGCTGTCCACGCCGCCCGAAAACGCGACCAGCACTGAGCTCATCTCGCGCAGCGTCTGCTGAAGCTGCGCATATTTCCGCTGTAGATCAGTATTCATAATCGGCTTGCAGATCCTTCCGCTCCTGATTCTTCCTTGTTGCCCGCAGCGACAGCCTGTGCTGTCTATGAGCATGATAACGTAGATCGTGGTCGACACGGCGGCAGCTCATGATCGAGACGGTACGATCACCAATTCGTGTGCCGCGCTTCGGGCGGCGGTACGCTGGTTGCTGAGCGGCTCAGGCGCAACAGGCACCGCAGAGGAGAAAAGGTATGGCAATCCCACAGCGTCAGCTCGGCAACACCGGCGTTCAGGTTCCGATCCTTGGCTACGGCACCGCGCCGCTGGGCAAGATCAAGGTGATGGACGCGCCGCTGCTCAATAAATCGGCCAGGCTTCTCAACCACGCGATCGATCAAGGCATCACCTATCTCGACACCAGCCCCGACTACGGCAGCCAGCCCAAGCTCGGCGAGGTGATGAAAAGCCGTCGCGATGAGGTGTTTCTGGCGACCAAGCTCAACAAGCGCCGCCGCGCGGATGTGCTGGCCGAGCTTCAGCAAAATCTCAAGGAGCTGCAAACCGATCATGTCGATCTGCTGCAAATTCATGCGATCAACGTGATGGCCGATCTTGAGGCCGCGCTGGCTCCCGACGGCGCGATCAGCGCGCTTGAAGAGGCTCGTCGCCAGGGCATGACACGCTTTGTGGGCATTACCGGTCACGCGCGACCGTGGGTGCTGGCTCATGCGCTTGAGCGCTACGACTTCGACACCGTTCTGGTTGCCCTCGGCGCGATCGACCGGCTGGTGACTGGGCCTGAGACGGCGCTGCTGCCCGTCGCCGAGCGCACGCAGACCGGCGTGATCGCAATGAAGGTCTACGGTCACGGTGAGCTGAAGCAGCGTGAGCTGGCGCTGCGCTACTCGCTGAGTCTGCCCGGCGTCAGCCTCGCGATCATCGGGATGGACAGCGAGGAGCAGATCGACGAGAATGTGCGCCTGGCCCAGCAGATCGCGCCGTTGAGCGAGAGCGAGCTCCATACGCTGGTCGGCGAGGCCAGGCAGCTGGTGGAGAAGGACAAACCCTCGGATAGCAGCCCGATCTTCTGGGTCTATGATATTAAAGCCCAGGTGTGGAAAGAGGACAGCGAGCCGGCGATGGTCGCCTACTAGGCAGGGCAGATTACCGATGAGTCGCGCATCTACCATATCCGATTATCCACCCGCGCCCTGGCAGATGCGCGGCGGCGCCTGGATCGGGCTATTCCCGACGGATCGTCCCGTTTCGCTGCCGCCCGATCTCACGCCGCTGCTGGGGGAGCGCTCCGTGCTCGTGGCGCTGATCCGCTACCTTGAGGGTACGCTGCGCTACGACGAGTGTATCGTCGGCAGCCTGGTGCGCTACGGCGCGCTGCCCGGCGTGTATATCGAGCATATCTGGGTCGATAGTCTGCCGTCGCTGCGTGGTGGGCGGGCGATCTGGGGCTTGCCCAAGCAGCTGGCGCGCTTCACCTGGCACGGCTCCGAGGTCGCAATCGCCGACGCCGACGGCCCGATCGCTACGTTAAGTGTCGATACCAGCGTGGCGCTGCTGCCGCGATTGCCGCTACCGATCCCGCTCTTCGGCTGTCGCGATCGACGGCGAGTCTTTGCCGTGGCCGGCGCCTCAGCCCGAATCGGTCGCGCTGGGATGCAGATCTTCCACTGGTCGGATCGCTTTGGCTACCGCATCAGCCACGCGCCCACACTGGCGATCGGGTTGAAGCCGTTTCGGCTCAGCATTCCAGCGCCGCGCTCCCTGGCCGACCTGGGGCTTTCGACGCTAGACTGCTCCGATTCGGCGCAGCACTCGGCTACAAATATGTAGGATCTGCGCAGCATCGCGCAATGATTCATGCGCAGAAGCGCACTCTTTGTGCGTGGTTGGAGAAGATGAGGCCCTCATCCTTGCGAGCGAACAAAGGGTTTCGCTTATTTCACTCATTTTGTTCCTTTGTTCTTTTGCTCTTTTGTTCTCCAAGTTGACCCGATTTGCTACAATAGTTAGAAAGTCACATCTCCTGCGACCGCGCTCCTCGCCAAGCGTGTAAACAGCATTCCGGTCTCATAGCACACCTGACCAAGCGCTCACCGGCACACTATCTCTGCCAGTAGCCTTGGTCTTGACCATACCCGATTCGAGAAGGGACCAGCTATGAATAACGCCGCGATCGTTAGCATTGTTCAGCACCAGCTAGCGGCTGGTATCTGTCCCAGCGCCGATCAGACGGAAGCACTGCTGGCGATGATCGACACGCTTCAGGCCGAGCTACAAGCAGCAGGCGAAAGCAAGCAAAGCTGTCAGGCGCTACATGAGGCCGAGGCCCGCTACCGCACGATCGTCGAGCTGATGTCGGACTACGCCTATGTGTTCCGGGTAGAGCCCGACAGCCCTATGAGCTTTGAATGGATGAGCGAGACATTCACGCGGATCAGCGGCTACACCATAGCGGAGATGAATGAGCTCGGGTGGCAAGGCTTGATCCATCCCGACGATTTCCCGCTCACGCAGCAGGCAGTACAGAAACTCCGCGCGGGACATCAGGCCGAGGCGGAGTTTCGTATTATCACCAAAACCGGCGAGATACGCTGGGTCTACAATTGCGCACGGCCCGAGTGGGACGCTCAACTTGGCCGGGCTGTGCG
>DASWTW010000484.1:0-10881 GCA_036401895.1 Herpetosiphonaceae bacterium
GCACTGATCCCACCCCGGATCTGGTCGCGATGTCCCCGGATCATCAGTGGTTCTTCGTCTCGACGCGAGGGCCAAATCCTCTCTCAGGCGATCCGCATTCGTCGCATGGAACTGATCCTGGGATGCTGGTTGTGCACGTGAAACAGGGCGGTAGAACAGGCGAGGTGACGGGGCTGATAGGAATCTCCAATCGTGACTCAGCTGGTGTTGAGCGTGCTGATGCCCATGCTATCCGCGTGCGTCTCACAGAGGGTACGAAGTGACGGGCTGATGTGCTGCCCATGATCATAGCAGGTGTATAGGAGCCACATCCGTGTTCCATCCATTGCGCCATGCAATCACCGTGATTGCACGGCTGTTTGGTACGGTAGTCCTGGTAGACCTGTAGCCCGGACATGAAACCTTTAACCGCATTTTGATGAAGGTCTTCATGCCATTTTCATGAAGATCTTCACTTCACCCCCGGTGCCGAACCCGCTATGCTTGATCTCAGCATTCCGTACCAGCAGGATCGTGCGATACACAAGAGACGAACGGTGTGAACGACGACCTGATAGATCTACACCCTTGGTATAACCCACCCCCAGAAAGCTGAAGGAGTGAATCAATAGCCGAACATCCTGATCCCGTGCGACACCCTTGAACGCCTAATCGCGCTGCTGATGAAGTAGCACGAGCGCCAACTTAGTCGTGAAGTGAAACAAGGTAGCGACGATCTAAACGAATAGACACAACCCAATAGTCGGGCAGACCGACGCAAACGATCTGCGGCTTACCAGTGGACTCCTCGGACTCCACCGGAGGCCGCTCTTTTAATCCCGAAAGGACGACCCAGCCCGTATGCAGCTCGCCACCGCCAGCCCCCCGCGCACCCGGAGGCCGCCCACCATGCCGACGCTCCGCCCGCACCTGCTCACCATCGGCGCACACAGCCTGCGCACCCGGCACATCCGCCCGCGCCATGCGCCGACCCTGCTCGCCGGCTATGACGCCGCCGTGCGCCTGCTCGATCCGGCCCGGCCGGTCCACCCGACCGTGATCTTGCTCCAGCTCGACGCCAGCGAGCCGGGCTTTCCCGGGCTGGCCGCGCCGCTCCTCGCCGCCGTGCTCAGCCGCCGCATGGAGGCCGGGGAGCTCCACCCGGCCTGGCTGATCGGCCTCGCCACGGAGGACGCCGGCGACCTCGCCACCGAGGCGCAGGTCGCCGGGTGCCAGCTGGTCCTCCCGTCGCCACTGCCCGACGATGCCTGGCCGTGGCTGTTCGAGCTTGCGCAGACGCCCATCCCGCCGCGAACTGCCGACCCCGCCATCCAGATCTACCAGCGCGTCGCCGAGCGTGTGCTCACGGCGGTGCAGGCGGCGCAGATCACCCTCTGGACCGTGGACGATGTCGAGATCCTGCTGGGCTATCTCACGCGCTATCCCGTGCCCGAGGCGCCACCCGCCCAGAGCAAGCGCGTGCTGCGGATGCTGGGTGGGTATGACGCAGCGTCCCAGCGCCTCGCCGCGATGGTCGACGCCTGGCGCGATCGCTTCCCGCTGCATGCGGCGGTGTTGCAGCTCTTCCTCGACGGGGCCAATCGCCGGGAGATCGTGCACTTCTTTGTCAGCCGGGAGCTGTACGAGGACAGCCGGATCTACGCCTGCATCAAGCGGCTGCCGGAGCGCATCGCCCAGGAGCTGCGCCTGGCCCAGGTGCGGGAGGGGTCTGTATAACTTTGGGATGTGCGCGTGACGTAAGGTGCGTGCTCGCTGCCGATCGGCGCGCCGTACTCCCGGCGCGCCGGCTGGACGGCGCGGTATCCGAGAGTATCAGCGCCGGCTGGATGATCGTTTCGTTAATGTTCGATGTTTACACCAGATGAGTGAGAGGTATGTCAGCACTCCCCCAGATCCGAGGGCTGCTCCCCGCCGCCCTGTGGGACCAGATTGAGTTAATCTTGCCGCCGCCCCCCGAAGACGTGGGCCGCCGCACCGACGACCAGGCTGTCTTAGCCTGCCTGCTGTTCCTGCTGCGCTGGAAGGTCAGCTGGAGCGCCCTTGCCGGCTGCAACTGCGGCACGGCAGCCACCATCCGACGACGGCTCCGCACGTGGCAGGACGGCGGGTATTGGGAAGAAATGGAGCAGCTTATTCGGACCCAGCACCCAGACGCACGACATTTCAACTGGGACCGACTCCAGGGGCGAGCAAGCGAGCGGAATTGAAGGCGCGGGGTATTCCACGGTGTCAGGTGGATGGCCGTCGGGGGCTGCCCAGATCCTCTGGATTGGCTGTGTCGCGACCAGGGCGCGACCATACGATCTGTGCAGAAGTACGCAGCGTGCGCCGGTCGTTGGTTGCCGGGAGCCCCGCACACAGGACGAAGGTACTAGAGCAGGTGGATCAACGATGATTGACCTGGGTTGCGCTTTATCGATACAGTACTACCGAACCAAGGAGTGTCATCCATGCCATCCGTTCGTCGTTGGTCGGCCGTGATCGTTCTGGCGCTGGTCATGGTGAGTCTCGTTCCGATCACTCGGGTCCGTGCTGCCACGCCGCAGTATTTTCCTGAGACTCAGCATCATTTGGGAGAGCCGATGCTCACGTACTGGAAGGCCCATGGCGGCCTCCCGGTGTTCGGTTTTCCGATCAGCGAAGCGTTTGGGGAGCGAAACGCGGATACCGGCGCTGCCTATCTGACCCAATATCTTGAGCGCAATCGATTCGAAGCGCATCCCGAGAACCACGCCCCGTATCATGTCCTGTTGGGACGGCTCGGCGATGAGGCGCTCAGGCAGCAGGGCCGTGATTGGCAGACCTTTCCGAAGGCTGCGCCCACGACTCCGCACTACTTCGCCCAAAGCGGCCACGCGATCGCGCACGAGCCGTTTTGGCACTACTGGAGCAGCCACGGCCTGGAGTTCGACGGCAAGCGCGGTAGTGCGCAGGCCGAGTCGCTCGCGCTGTTCGGCCTTCCACTCTCCGAGCCGATGGTGGAAACGAACGCGAGCGGCGACCAGGTGCTGACCCAGTGGTTCGAGCGGGCACGCTTCGAGAACCACGGCCCGAACGGCGTCCTGCTGGGCTTGCTCGGCAACGAGACGACGAAGGATCGGCGTGGAGATACTCCCTTCCAGCCTGTCACCAAGGGGCAGCAGCCTCCGGCAGGTGCGGATGACATTCATCGGGCAGGGCGATGGTTATTTGACATAACGAACGAAAAGCGCAAGGTTGAGTCGAAGTATTCCCCCTACCGGTATCGTGATGATCTTCAGGCCATCGGTGATCAGATCGCGAGAGAGTGGACGGAAGCACGGAAGAACGGGGGTGATGCTCAGGCTGTGCTGGACCGATATGGGCCGCAGCTTGCAGGGCTTGCTCCGTATGCTGGGATTATCCTTGCGCAGCAGAATGTTCCCTTAGAGGCAGGGTGTAAGGGTATTAATCCCAGCGATCCGGTAGCGTCAGGCACATCCCCGTACGTTACCTCGTATCAGGCAGAGACGCTTACGTTCGGCGTATATGGTCCTTATAAAGGTCCATGTGGTCGCGCAATGACCGTTATCGCAATCATCGGATACTAGCGCACCAGCGCAGCGTCGCATACAACTGAAAGCCTGGCAGACGGGCATGGTAGATCTGCGGTCAGTGGATGGAGTGACAGCTCCAGCACTGGCCGCTTTTCTTCGATCCTCGATGGACAATGAGTTGGAAAGGAACGTTATGAGGAAGCCAGAACAAGCCATCCAGGGCATGAAGGACCGTTGCCGCAGCGCAGGGATGGCCACACCATCGATGGCTGACCCTCATGCTGAAGAGGAGGCTGCTTCTGACGTAACTCCCCTCACGGTTCCGCTCGATCGGATGCTGGCACTCCACGCGATCATTACGAAGGAGGCCGCACGTCATCCGTCGCGCGGATTAACCAGCGCGAAACAAATGATGGAGCGGTTGCTTGTACAGCCCGAGGTGAAGGCCTCCTAGCACATCAGCGCAGCGTCGCATACAACAGCAGGCCTGGCAGACGGGCATGGTAGATCTGCGGTCAGTGGATGGGGTGACAGCTCCAGCACTGGCCGCTTTTTTTGTACTGATGGCATGGTGGACAGCCACTATGCCCGATCTGGAGCAAAACATGCGTTATCGGTTCACACAACCGCACACTCGTCGCTGGTTGTTTGTCGGGATTGCCGTGCTGCTGATCACCGTGTTCATCACCGCATGGGTGTCTGTGCTGCCGCAATCGTCTCGTGCAACGACAGCAGAACTGGTCAGCGGTAGGTCGGATCTCGTCCAACGCGGCGAAACTGGAGCAGCTGAGGCCTTAGCCCCAAGGGGCGTGACAGCAGAGCAGGTCATCGCAGCGTTTAACTGCGCGCGCGCACGTGCCGCGTTGCCGGAGTATGTGCGTACCGCAGCGCTTGATGCCGAAGCATCACGCCTGTTGCAGCAGATCCAACGTGATGCTCAATTCCACCTGCATCAGGGCGATGGAGGCTACACGCTGAGCGGCCAGTTTCTCCTTAACGCGGACACGCCCACACAAGACTGCGAGGTTGGTGGTTTCGATGTCGCGAACTTGCCTGACCTCGGCAAGGCGAACACGATCGGGATTGCGATGAGGCCGCTCAGCAATCCGTATCGTCAACCGTTGTTCCAGGTCGCCGTCGTCGGTCGGTAACAAGGAGTCATCCTCGATGCAACAACGTCTATCTCGTACGCTTCAATCGGTGGTTGTCGTCCTCATCGGCCTCACATGTGCGCTGGCGCTGATTCCAGCGCAGCCCGCGCGAGCCAATGAGTGGCCGGGACCGGGCTGGAGTCATGCCGGTCCTGTGTCCGGTGGTTGTCATGAGTCGGGTCATTGTGATAGCGATACCGGTGCCATTATCAGCGGCTTGTTCGAGTATGTGCCCGATCGTGAGTACAAAGCCAATGGTGATATCAGCGGGACCAACGGCGCAACGCATGGCGGCTATCCCACCTACGAACAGCGCGAAAAGTGCTGGGTTCAGGGGCGTGACGGTCGTGTGACCCTGGATTGGGCTGCCGGTACCTGGCACCATGGGGCGACCTGGCAGCGCGTTAACGGTCGCTGGTACGACTCAAATCACCACTGGGTGTTCTATCACGATTCCGTATGCCAGGCAACGCCACCTCCGACTCTGGTCCCGCCCACACCAACAGCGATTCCAACGGCGACACCTGGTGAAGTCCGGGTGACCGTGTATGCCTGCGGCGGTGGCGGACTGGCTCCGCTGACGGTGACGATCTGGAATGACCGTACCGGGACGCGCCGCCAGGCTTCCGGCCAGGGCAGTGCATCTTTAACGGTGCCAGGGGAATCAACCTCCGGCTTCAGTGTGGCACGGGTCGGCGATTGGACGGTGAGCGAGACCAGCGGCACGCTCCGGACGGGCGAGAGCAAGATTCTTTCAGCCTATAGTCCATCAGTTTGTAATGTGCAGACCCCCACACCTGGTGGTCCTACGCCGGGTCCGACGCCGCCCCCGTGTACCGGCTCGATCGACGCGGCGACCCCGATCCTGGATGGCACAGTAGGTAGCACCGATCCGCGCAATCCAACCGTCGTCGACACGATACCGCTCGTGATCCAGTACGCGAGCCGCAATCCATCCCAGGACGGCAGGCGTGGCTACATCAACGATAGCCAGCTGATCATGGAGCAATCTGATCAGCCGTGGCAGGATGGGCACGCAGGCGGAAGCAATGTCACGCCCTGGATCGAGATCTTCGGCCACGATGGGGATGTGAACGCCGGCGAGCGGCCTATGTGGGTGGACACCAAGTTCTATCAACCGGCCCGCTTCACCCGCTCATCCCTGCACTGGTTTTCGATCCAAAACGGGCGCTTGTATCCCGAAGGCGCGGCCAATCCTCAGACGTCGATCTATACGACGGTCCAGCGCAACGCGGATGGCCTGATCCGCTTCGCTGCCGCCTATCAGCTGAAGCCGGAATATGCGCCGTACCAGGATGCGTATCGATCCAATCCCAACCTGTGGTCGATTCAGCGCAACGGGAATGGCGTGGCACTGGGTCTTGGGTATCGCGGGGATTATGAGATCGCTCCGGGTACCTCCGGGTTCGCTGGGTCGCTGGTGACCGGCAAGAGCCTGATACCCAACAAGTATTACCGCGTGCGCATGCAGAACCAGCGGTTGAGCTGCGGTCACAGCAGCAACAGCCCGTGGGTGTATCGCTACTTCACTACGGTGCAGCCGGTCCAGGTCAGTCTGATCGTGGCGAACATGAGCGGCCAGACCACAGGCGCGCTCGGCAATCGGTCGATCAAGCTGGAAAGCTGGGGTTCGGCAGGGGTCAGCCAGACGACGTATCGCACGTCGGCTCCCGATGGCACGATGGAGATTCCGTGGACACCGGACATCGTCAAGCCCGGCGAGCGCCTCGCCATTGAGCCGGGTGTGCCGGAAAAATACTTTGTTTGGAAGATCGATGCGACGGCCTGCGCCGGCGCGACCACCGATGTGCAAACCGGTCGAGTGGTCGGCGTCGCCTCAGGGTGTGCGATTCGCTTCTATTACATTCCCATTCCTGAATTCACGGCGACGGCACGTGCGCGTGCGCGCTTCAATACGCCGATCAATGGTGTGCCGATCCAGCTGCTGGACCAGCAAGGCGCGGTGCTGAGCACCGAGGTTACCCAGGCGCAGGCCAACGGCGGGTCTGAGGCGCGCTTGACGGTGACGGCAGCGCAGGCCCGACCGCGAGTTGGCTCAGCCTTCTGGACCCTCAAGGCACCGCCAACGGCCACCGCCGCCGCCGGGCAACCATTGCCCCTGAGTAAGGCCCATGCGCCGACCAATCCCGGTACCAACGGATCGGTCAACGGCGACACGTCCGTCCGGATCGCGCCGATTAGCTTTGCGTTTGGCACGATCTTCGATTATGAGCGGCCCATGGTCGTGAAGCTCCAGCTCGAAAGTCGCAGCGGGACACCCCTGGGCCCGATTGCCGGCCAGACGATCCTGTTTCGCGGTGCTCGTACGCCAACGCTGCCGGTTCCGAGTCGGGTCACGGATGCGACGGGAACTGTGACGGTGCTGTGGAGTGAGCAATTCCAAACCAGCGACTCGCTCGGGATTACCCGTGCAACACCGCCCGTGGCGCTCCCCGAGCAAGCGCCGTATGGCTATGCCGAGCATCGCCAGGAGAGCCCAGATTGTCCGGGCACGACCATCGGCAATGGCACAGCAGATGTTCGCTACGTCGATACAGCCTGTACGGTGATCATCACCTACCGGCCCACGGTGCGGATCGATGTCCGGGCGGTAGATCGCACAGGCCGCCCCCTGGCGAATGTGCCGATCGCGATCCGGGATGCCAGCAACGGGGTCATCGTCCCGGAGTGCGGGACGCCACAGGCAGGTGGCGGTCGCACCGGGAGCTATGACTACACGCCGAAGCTGACCGGTAGCGATGGGTATGTGTCGTGCTCCATCGCCGACGGCGCAGCCGTGTGGGGGACGGTGCAGCGCCTGTCGATTGCAGGACCAGCGACCTTTGAAACCTCTACCGTGTTTGCGTACCAGCCGGGTACGAACATGCGCGTCGTCAATCCTGGTGCTCCCGCGAGCGCGCAGTCCTTCGCCCTCGATCCCATCACCGTCTCGTTCGGGAATGTGATCGTGTATGACGCGCCCAACACGCCCCAGGCGCTGCGCATCGATGGGTCGGTCGTCCATGGTCCGGTCGCCGTCGCCGGCGCTCGTGTGCAGCTCCGTGAGGAAATGCAGCTTGCGAGCCGGCTGTGGGTCGAGACCAAGCGTTCCCCGCTGACGGTGACGACGGGTGCTGATGGCAAGTGGACCTTTGACGTGCCGATGGATCTCCATCGCCAGGAGGCTCGTCGCTACACGGTTGAGCTCATCGCCTGGCCCGCTGGCCTCCATCCGCACAAGGCCACCGCCGGAACCGGCGGCATGCGCATGGTGAGCCAAACGCGCTTACAGCTGGAGGTGCCGCCGACTGTTACGACCGACATCGTCTCGATCAATAACCAGTTCGCCCTGGGGCAACCGGATCTCCCATCCCCGTGTACCGTCAAGTGCGCGCCACCGCCCGCTGCTGAGACGGAGATGAAGCTGCGTATCCACTCGCGCTACGACGGACGCAAGGCGGTGTACGAGTCGTCCGGCAACGCGATTACCTGGCCGCAGGGCGAGGTGCTGGACTGGATGCCCAAAATCAACCTCGATGTCCCAGCATCCAGCGATCCGGCCTTTACCAACCACGGACGGATCGTGGCCTGGAGCTACGTGAGCTCGACGGTCAACGGCGATGAGGTGATGAGCTCCGGCGCGACAGGGGCCATCCTGCGCCAGAACGGTTGCGCCAGTGATCGCTATCAGCCACGTCGCGAAGATACCGCCGGCACGGACACCAGCGGTCTCACGGGCTGCATCTTCGGCTACCGGGATGACGTGACGGGCGCGGATATGGCGGGACAGGCGCACAGCGTCTGGTCGGTGCTGGATTTTATCGATATGGATCGCAACGTGTATGTGTACCGGATGACCGATCTGGCGCCGGTCACGATTAAGCTCCAGATCAAGGTCTACACCTGGGCTGCCGACAACGCCACAGGTCACACGGTACCGGGTTCCGAGGCGACCGAGATCGTGACGGAGTCGTTCACGGTCAATCTGGTCACACCACGGAGCGCTACGTGATCCGCATATCGACCCATACACTCCACAGCGGTTGGCCGGCCCTCCAACAGGGCCAGCCAGGAACCTGTGCCCATGCACCTCAGGAGGGAGCCATGCGCAAACATGGTTGGCCGGCGTGTCGTCGATCCGCCCCAGGGCAAAGCCTGGTGGAACTGGCGCTCACGCTCGGAATTTTGTTGATGTTGATCTTCGGTCTTGCCGACACCATGCAGTGGCTCATGACGAGCTACACCGTTGCCCAGGCAGCGCGGAGCGCCGCCCATCAAGCGGCCATCCAGGGTGGTGAGGACGCTCAGGGTACCGTGGCCGGTCTTGCGAAGACGATTCTTGATGCCGGCATGACGACGGATTCTGCCAAGGCAACGATCACGGTGACGTGTGCCACCAGTCCCTGTAAACGGTACAGCGCGGTGACCGTGACGGTTACCTATGCCGATGGGTTCTGGCTCAAGTTTCCTTTCTTTGAGCAGGTGCGCGCGACGGCAAGCTCAACGCGCACGGCTGAACAGGATCGCGAGGTGGGAGCCGGTTCGGGTGCCCAATCGACCGGAGGTGGCACCGGTGAACGAACACCTGGCACGGCTGGGCTGCCTGGGAGTACCACGATCCTGCCGGGTCGCCAGGCGGTGCCAGGAGGTGGGCAATGATTCGTGCACGGCCAGCTCGGCCTAATCGACGAGGACTCATCCTGCGCCGGCGGATCCGGCGGCGGCAGGCGGGACAATCATTCGTCATGATCGCCATGTCCCTGCCGTTTCTGATCGCGTTGGTGCTGACGAGCATTGAGATCGGAAATTTTATGCTTGAGCGTGCGGAGGTGGAAGATGCGCTGCATCAAGCCGCCCGCTCCGCCGTCCAGACCTTCGAGTATCAGCCATTCGCGGAGAATCGACAAGCGTTGCAGACCGAGGAATCTGTTAAGCAGCTCGGCCGCACCTTGTTCATGGCCAATCTCCAGGCGGTGAACGGACTGGTTCACGACCGGACGACCACCGCCAACCTGGTGCGCTGGACCGTGTATCCCACCGGCGGCACCTGTCTCGGGCAAACGTTTGCCACGCCGGTGGTCTGCGCCGAGCTGGATGTTCCGATGCAGAGCCTGGTCGGCTGGGACGACTGGACGCCACATATCGCGACGATCGCGACGATCGATCGCATTGACTAACGCCGGATCTTCTACAACACAAAGGTGTACGAATGGACCTGTCGACCAACCCAAGCTCTCACCAGTCGCTTGCGCCGAAGCGCTCCCAGACACTCCCCATGTTGATCCTGATGGTCTGCGCCACGTTGGCCCTGCTGGCCGCCGCCTATGGCTACTATCAGCAGTCGCGCACCGAGCGGGTGGTGATCGCGACCACGCTGCTACGCTATGGGCAGCCGATCACCGAAGCGGATCTGGCGACGATCGACGTGCCGTTTCATCGCGTCGAGCAGCTGGCCGGCATGACGGACCCCAAGGCGATCGTCGGCAAATGGGCGGCCCGCGATATCGGCCCCAACGATCTCCTCAATCGGTCGATGCTGCTGGATCGCGCTCCCGATCAGCCAGTGTATCCGTCCGGCGAGACCCTGGGGAAAAACATGGTGCCGCTGCCCTTCTCAACCGAAACGATTGGGCCACTCACCAGCCACGATCTCGTCAATATCGGGTTCAACGACGAGACCGGCGATCCGGCCCGTTGTATGCAGCTCGGCGGCGAAGCCGTTACGGTCAGCGCCGCAGCTGCGTCGAGTGGTGTGGCACAGCCTTTTGCCTGTCGCATGATTACCGGTGCCAATGTGCTCTATGTTGAGGACGATACGGCGTACATCGAGCTGACGCCGAGCGCCGCGCATGCGGTGTGGGCGCTTCAGGCCGCCGAGCTGAAGCTCTGGGGCGAACGCTATGGCGCGACGTCTGACCCGTTGCCGCCGGTCGAGCGTCTTGATCCCAGTCAGATTACGCCCGACACCGTGATTCTGCCGATGACGGCGATCACCGACACGACGGCGATCACCGGCACTGCATCCCTGGTGCCGGGAGGAGCGAAGGAATGAGCGCGGTCACGACCGCCGGGAGCGCCGCACGTTCCGGCTATGGGGAGATTCTGGCCCATGTGCGGCAGCTGGCTCGTACCGGACGAATCGATTGGGATCAGCCCATGGATGATGCGCTGCGCCAGGCCGGGTTCAATGGTCT
>DASWTW010000485.1:0-12722 GCA_036401895.1 Herpetosiphonaceae bacterium
AACAGAGCCTGGATGCCGCACTGAAAGATCTGTGCGCGCGCTTCACCTCGGCGGGCGTGATCACGGTGCGCTGCGAGGGCATCGCCTTGCCGCGACTGGCGCCCGAGCAGGAGATTGTGCTGTATCGCATCGTGCAGGAATCGCTGAACAACGCGACCAAACACGCGCGCAAGGCCAACGTCGTGGTACATTACGCGGCAGTCAAAGGCCAGATCGTGCTGCTGATTCGCGACGACGGGCCGGGCTTCGATATGCGAACCGTCGCCACACGCACGCAGGGCAAGCACTGGGGCCTTGCCAGTATGCGCGAGCGCGCCGAGCTGGTCGGCGCACAGTTGGTGGTCAACTCAACCGTTGGCCAGGGTACGGAAATACGAGTAACGCTCGTACTTGACGCGCAGTAGGTGATGCGCTACAGTCCTACATTACGTATGGCAGGCAGTGTCCCTTGGGTCGCCTACGTTTTAGCAAATTAACACTAACGCTTCTAGACTTCTAGAGAAGATGGGAACGCGATGGAAGCTATTCGAGTTCTGATCATGGACGATCATCCAATCTTTCGTCGAGGCATCCGCTGGATTCTTGACGCGGCGCAGGATATCGAGGTGATCGGTGAGGCTGAGAACGGTCAGGAGGCGATCGACATGGCCGATCGTCTCGCGCCGGATGTTGTGCTGGTCGATATTAATCTGCCGGGCATGAACGGGTTGGAGATCGCGCGCGTGATCAAGCGGCGCGATCCGCGGGTGCGCATCGTGGTGCTGAGCGTCTCCGAGGACGATGAGCAGCTCTTCAACGCGATCAAAGTCGGCGCGGCTGCGTATGCGCCCAAGGGCATTGCGCCCGAGGAGCTGATGCGCATTATCCGCGATGTTGCCTCAGGCGCGTACCTGATCAACGACACCGTGATGAGCAAGCCGCACGTCGCCGCCCGCGTGCTCAACCAGTTTCGCGAGCTGGCCTCCTCCAACGAAGAGGGAGCGCAGCTCTTCGCCCCGCTGACCAGCCGCGAGATCGAAATCCTCGACTGCATCGCGCGCGGCATGTCCAACAAAGAGATCGCGTCCCAGCTCTCGATCAGCGGCCAGACCGTTAAGAACCACATCACCTCGATCCTGTCGAAGCTCCAGGTCAACGATCGCACGATGGCCGTGATCTTCGCGATCCAGAAAGGCTGGATCAAGATGGGAGCCGAGAAAGGCCCCGACGACGGCGCCAAGCCCCAGCCACGCAAGCGCGGCGGCACAACAGCCCCGACCAAGTAGCGCTTTCCCACTCCGCAGCAGGACACGCCCGATCGGACGTGTCCTGCTGGTGGTTTAATCTTGACGAACGGGACGCGCTGCCGACAAGCCGGCGGCGATTGATCAGCCTGCGCTCTAGGAAGCCTCCACCGCGATCATGGTCAATGTTGGTGCCAGCCAATCCTTAGCGGCCTTGATCACCAGACCTTTGGTCGCGATCTCCTGAACATCCCCGTTCGCGTGCTGGACTCGGAAGATCGTGGTTGGATTAGGAAGCAGCGCCAGCGCCGATGATGTCGCGCCGCTCTGGATCAAGGAGTGTGCCTGACCGTCCTGATCCTCGACCGCCGCCAGCTCGCCAGCAACGTACTGCATCACCTGCGCGCGTACTGCCTCATCCGTCAGCTTGTCGCTGACCAGCTTGCCGAAGCGCGATATATCGACGATCTGCGCCGGCGCGGTGCCGTCGGCATAGGCGATGCGTACATCCTTGAGCACCAGCAGCGTGATATACGGCTGAAGCTGCTGGTAAAACTCAAACACGCGCAGACGATCGGTTGTATTCTTGAGAACGATCTCCTCCTGCTTCAACACGCGCTCCTTGTGCTCGATCGCCTCCGCCGACTCGTAGGTGCGCTGCTTGAGCTGCTGTGTGGTCTCGGTAACTTGCGAGCCGATGGTCTCGAAGACCGACTCGGCAAGATTCGAGCGCAAGGACTCGGAGCCGCCCTGCACATTGAGCTGCGCATTGACCTCGCCACCCCACATGGAGGTAGCGCTGGCATCGCCATGAAAATCGGCGTTCATGTGATAGCCGTACTTTTCGCTGCCCTCTTCTTTGGCTGTCTTTTTATCAAGCTGCTCATTGAAGTTATTGACCACGCTGGCGTCCTGGCTGTCCAGCATGCTCTGGCGCAGCGTCGTCGTCGACGAGTCGATGGTCTCGGTCACCATCAGCGTCCTGGTCTCGCTGCCCGGCGTGACGTTGCGCGTCTCCACGAGGCGGCCGAGCTGCGGCGGTCCGAGATAGGCTTCCAGCCGGTAGTCTTCGACCAGGAACAGCTGCGGCCGGCGCATAAACTCGGCAAAGGCCGGAAAGCGCTCCTCGATCGGAAAGACTTTGATGGTCTCCTGGGCTTCGGTGTCGTAGAGCGCGCACTGCGTGCCGGAGAAAAAGAAGATCTGCTCTTCTTCCGCGCCGGTTCCGTAGAAGGCCATCTCGATCTTGTTTGAGAACGGCTCGGGCAGATTCCAGAAATTGCTGATCGGGCCTGGCCCCATATCGGCATGGCCGTCCAAGAAATTGTGCCGCACGTACTCGTTGTTCTTGAACAGATGCAGCTTGGCGTGATGCGCTGAGCCAATGCCATACAGCGAGGCATCGCAGCCGGTGCCAAACCAGGTCTCCTGCGCCGAAAACCAGCCGTTGACCAGCGGCTCAGGGCCGATGTCGACCAGCCAGCTGCCGCCCTGGCTGGAGTTCAAGCGAATATACTGATCGTCCTTGAACATGTACCAGAGATGAGGAAACACCGGCCCGGCCCAGGCTGCACCGTCGATGCCGCTTGAAAACGTGATCGGCCAGGAGTTGCCGCCCCAATTCCCGGCGATCTGTTTGGCATCGCCCTCAAAGCTACCCGTGCGCAGATTGAAGGTGAAATAATCCGAGCCTTTGAACAGCCACAGGCTATCGGGACGCGAAGGATCGGCGTTGAGCGCGGCGTCGAAGAGCGCCGTGCGCTGAGGTTGCGCCGCAGTATTGAATGACGACGGCGGCAGTCCGAGAGAAATAAAGACCGGCCGCAGGTCGAAGGTGCTAAGCTTGCGAAAGTCGTCGCGCGGTGCCATAATCAACTCCTTCTGGTTGAGTCGGCTAGAGCTTTGAAACGGCTGATGCGCTGTGTCAGAAGCAGCCCTATCCCGAGAGCCGCTCCTGTAGGCGCGGTTTTTAGGCGTACAAAAGCTGAAAATAGTTTGCAATTTCCAACTGAGCGGCGGCAGCCACCTGATCGAGTGTGTAGGGCTGAGCAAAGCCATCGGGCATGGTCGCCTCGTCTTCGCCTTCTACGTCTTCGTCATGATCGGCAAAGAAAGCGATCTCGGCAGGATCAGCCTGATCCGGCGCCAGCTCCGGGTCGACGATCCGGCCGGCCTCGAAGACCGCGCGCAGATGCTGCGACTCCAGCAGCGCGATCGTGCCCTGACCGGGATCGACTCGCTCGTCGGGAACCATGAACGTTTCCTGCACCGCGCGGATCGCACCTCGGGTGTCGCCGCCGATCAGGCCGTCCTCGTCGATCAGCGGCAGCCCGGCACGACCACGCCAATCGTTGAGCAGCAGCTGAACATAGCGCACATCCTGCTCCTGGTTCGCGGCCGGAGTGCCGTCGGCGAAGGCTGCGCCAACCGAATTCTGAAGCGGAGAAAACGCCAGCGGGATCAGCCCCTCCAGCATCGCAGAGCCGGCGCTCTCGCCGAAGCGCCAGCGCGTTACCTGCGCCAGCACGGCGCCGCGCAGCAGCGCTGTACACTTCTCGTCAGGGCGCGTACTGGTGGGACAGAACTCATACAGCAGCACGCCGTCAAACTTCCAGAAAATATGCAGCACCAGCGACCACGACGCGCCCAGCAGATTGGTGTCTACCCAGGGAAGCAGCAGATTGGGCTTGTACTGCGATCCCGGCACATACATCAGGTTGGCAACGTTGGCGCTGCACAGCATATTGAACCAGACGACTTTTTCGAGTGCGCCGCGCAGACCGGAGTTGGAGTTGGGCTTGATCTCGTAAAACTCCATGCCGGTGAAACGGTGCGAGATAATATCGGGGACTTTCACCAGCAGCGGCTTAGGATGGCTTTGCAGACAGGTGCTCACCACCGCCGAGTGATCGACGTGGCCGTTGTGAAACTTGAGATAGTCGGCCAGCTGGGCGCAGCGGTGTTGCCCGGCGTCCTCGTCGAAAAACTCGGTGCGAGTACCGCCAACCGAGGCGAACAGAAACGGCGAGCAGGGCACGCCGGTGCTTTTCAGGAGAAATCCGCAGTAATCTTTCTGAATGATCCGCTCCACGAGATTGGCGACTTGCGCCCGCTCCTCGTAGGTATCGAGATACGTGCCAGGGGTTCGACATTGGGCCATAAACGCGCTCCTTGTACGGTAAAAGGATTGACCAGCACATCCACGATCGTGCGGATTGCAACGACCATAGCGCTTGTGAAAAGATCACTGCCCACACAAAGAAACGCCTTCTCGGCATATGATTGCGATTCCAGGATCTCGGCGCTACAGCTAGCAAAGGAACACGTGCATTCCGAATCTTGCACTTATCCCTTGTCCCCTCTTTGCAGCCGCCGCCGCCTGCGCTACAATGGCTCAATGAGCGACCTGCTGATCACCAACGCCCACATCATCACGCTTGACCCCCAGCGCCCGTACGCGACCCAGCTGCTTGCCCGTAACGGACGGATCGTCGCGCTGGACGATGCGGTGCCGCATTTCCTCGACGTACCAACCTATGACCTCGGCGGCAAGACGGTTACTCCCGGCTTTATCGATAGTCATGTACATTTTCTGTGGACCGGCGTGCAGCAGTTTGCGCTGGATTTTCACGGCGTTACCACTGTATCTGAAGTTCAGGCGCGCGTCGCGGCACAGGCCAGCCAGCTGCCGAACGGCCATCTGATCATGGGGCTGCTGCTGGACCATGAGGCTTTTCCCGATGGACCGCCGACCGCCGCCGATCTCGATGCGATCGCGCCGCAGCATCCGGTGGTGATCAAAGGCCACACCGGTCACCTCACGATCGCCAACACCTTGGCGATGCAGCAGCTCGGCATCGGGCCACATACCGGCGGCTGGCACGCCAGCGGAATGCTGGTCGGCGCTGCGAATACGGCCATGGCCTGGAGTGTTCCAGCGGATTTTGCCGCGCAGATCGGCTGGGAGCGCGTTTTTGGCACCGCCGCCGCCCTGGCTGCACGCGTCGGTATCACCACGATCCACGCGCTCGAAGGCAGCGACCAGCCCCAGGATAGCGGCGTGGATGCGCTGCTGGCGCACGCGGCCAATCTGCCCGTGCGGATCGTGCTCTACTGGCAGACAACGCATGTCGAGGCCGTACGGCGGCTGGGTCTGCCGCGCATCGGCGGCTGCATCTGGATCGACGGCGACTTCAGCCCGCATACCGCTGCGCTCAAGGAGCCCTACGCTGATCATCCCTGCTCCTGCGGCGAGCTGTACTTCGCGGATGAGCGCCTGCAAAGCTTTATCGACGCGGCCAACGCGGCCGAGCTTCAGATCGCGCTGCACTGCGTCGGCGATGCGGCGGTGGATCAGGTGCTGCGCGCCTATGGCAAGGCCCTGACGCAGCACCCGCGCACGGATCACCGGCACCGCGTCGAGCACTTCGAGATCTACGACGACGATCTGCTGCGCGCCGCTCATGAGCTTGGCGTCTCTGCAGCGATCCAGCCGGCGTTTGACGGCTACTTTGGCGGCATCGAGAATAACGCCCGCTATCTGGGCTGGGAGCGAGCCCAGCGCGCCGATCCGATCGCGACGTTCGATCGACACGGCATTCCGATCGGCGGCGGCTCCGACAGCACCGTAACGCCGCTCGGCCCGCTCTACGGTATTCACTGCGCCGTCAACCACTCCAACCCACGTGAGCGCGTCTCCGCTGAGCGCGCGCTGCGCCTGTGGACGATCGATAATGCGCGGCTGGCCTTTGAAGAGCACGACAAGGGTAGCCTGGAGCCGGGAAAATTCGCCGATCTGGTCGTGCTCAGCGCCGATCCGCTCAGTGTTTCGCCGGAGACGATCAAGGATATTAATATCGAGATGACTGTGATGGGCGGCAATGTAACATTCAGACGCGACGCCGAATAACCGGGCTTGCACACAGCGCGGCGGTTGCGTCCATCCAAGGAGGATTTGTGAACGAACAGATCGATATGTTGCTGACCGGCGGCACGGTGGTGACCATGGACGCCGCCGGCAGGGTGATCAATAACGGCGCGATCGCGATTCGTGGCCGCGAGATCGTCGCGGTAGGCGCGGCCGATGAGCTAGCCGCGCGCTATGCGGCTGCTGAGACGGTGGATTGCACCGGCTGCGCGATCATTCCGGGTCTGATCAACGCGCACGCCCACGTCCCGATGAGCTTGCTGCGCGGCCTGGTCGCCGATGTGCAGCTCGACGTCTGGCTGCTGGGCTACATGTTCCCGGTCGAGTCCAAGTTTGTCACGCCGCAGTTTAGCTATACCGGCGCGCTGCTGAGCTGCGCCGAGATGATCAAAGGCGGCACGACGACGTTTGTTGACATGTACTACTTCGAGGATGAGGTCGCGCGTGCTGCCGACGAGGCCGGGATGCGCGCCATCTGCGGCGAGTCCGTGATGCGCTTTCCCACGCCCGACTCGCCGAGCTACGACGCGGGGCTGGAATATACCCGCCGCTTTATGGAAAAATGGCGCGGCCACGAGCGCATCATCGCGACAGTTGCGCCGCACGCGCCGTACACCTGCACCGATGAGATCTACCGCGCTGCGGTGGAGCTGGCGCGCGAGTTCGATACGCCGCTGATCACACATCTGTCGGAGACGGCCCGCGAGGTTAGAGAAAGCCTGCAAGAGCGCAAGCTCTCGCCCGTAGCCTACGCCCACAGCGTCGGCGCGTTCGACGTCAAAGCGATCGCCGCGCACTGCGTCCACACCGACGAGCGCGACTGGGCGCTTTTGACGCAGCACCATGTGGGAGCAGCCCCATGCCCATCCTCGAATCTCAAGCTCGCCAGCGGGATCGCGCCATTCGCCGAGATGCTGGCGGCGGGCGTCCATCTGGGCATCGGCACTGACGGACCGGCCAGCAACGACGATCAGGATCTGCTGACTGAGGTACATCTGGCGGCGATGCTGCCCAAAGGCACCAGCGGCGATCCGACCGTTGTACCGGCGCGTCAGGCGCTGGCGCTGGCGACCTCGCTCGGCGCAAAAGCTGTCCATCTCGATCATCTGATCGGGACGCTGGAGCCCGGCAAGCGTGCCGACATCGTGGTGCTGGATCTACGTGGCACACACTCATCGCCGCGCTACAGCTACACCAACGACGCGATCTACAGCCAGATTGTATATAGCGCGCACGCCAGCGACGTACAGCACACGCTGGTCGATGGGCGTTTCTTGCTGCGTGACGGCCGGCTGCTGACGCTTGACGAAACCCGGATCAAAGACGAGGCCCAGGCGCTCGCCGATGACATCGACGAGTTCTTGAGCGCACGCGAGGTCGATCTGCTCGACAAGATCGTAGCGATCGGCGGCGTGCGGCAGGACGAGATTTTCGAGGTGCAGGCCAAGGCGCGGATCACCAATCCCGGCCCGATCGTGGAGGCGCTGAGCGGCTCCAAGTTTGAGATCACGAAGCCCTCGGAGCGCACCCAGTACGATACCTATTTCGTCTTCCAGGACGAGAAACGTGGCCGCGTGCGCTACCGCGAAGATCATCGCCACGATCCGGGCGCGCGTCTCGATCCCAAGTACACGCTGATGCTGACTGTGCCCGCCGACGAGCGCGACGACCTGCCACACGCGGTGGTGCTGTCACGAGCCCGCTACACCGCGCCCGCCGATCGTTCGCTGCGCTTCTACCGGGAGTATTTCCAGCCGGATCAGATTATCGAGATCGAGAAGCAGCGGCGGCGCTGGCGCGTGATCTATAAGGGCGAGGACTTCTCGATCAATATGGACACGCTGGTCGGCACCTCAGATCCAGGGCCGTACCTTGAGATCAAAAGCCGCACCTGGTCACTGCGCGACGCCGAGCACAAGGCCAATCTGATCGACGAGATTTTGCGGCTCTTCGGCGTGAAAGAAGATCAGTTGATTCGGAAAGAGTATGTGGATCTAGAAGGAGCGGAGGCGCGCTAAGGCGCTCCCGGACGCCGGCATAGGAGCGTAGCGTGATACGCTCCTAGCGACTGGCTTTATAGCAACGTGCTAGTGCGCTCGGGAGCTGACCTCGCCGTCGCCGAGCTGGCGCGATGAAACCAGCGGAGCTGACGGCACAGCCACAGGCTTGCGTCGGAATACACGCTCCACCACACCATTGACGATCGCTACGCCAATCATCACGATCACCAGCGCGCCTACAACACGCGTCGTGATCGTCTCGCCCAGCACCCAGCCCCAGAAAAGGCCACAGATCGGCAGGAGATAGGTGACTTGTGTGGTTCGCGTCGCGCCGACCTCCGCCATGAGCTGGAAGTAGAGCAGCATCGCGATGGCGGTTCCCAGCACGCTCAGCGTCAGCAGCGAGAGCAGCGCCGTCACCGAGGGCGAGAGCGTTCGCCACGGCTGCTCAACCGTGACGATCAGCGGCACCGTCCAGAGCGAGCCGAAGAGCATCTGTCCGGTCGCAAGCTGCATTGCGCTCAGATTCTTGAGCCGGCTGCGCGCCCAGGTGTTGCTGACGCCATAGCAGAACGCAGCGAAGACACAGGCCAGCTCAGCCGGGACATAGCGCTTGCCGGTGTTGAGCGCGCCGTCGGTAAATGATCCTGAAAATAGATAGACAATGCCTAGAAAGCCAACCACAATGCCCATCGAGCGCAGCAGCGACAGACGTTCTTCGCGAACAAAAATCGAAACCAGGATCACCGTCCACAGCGGCGTCGTCGCGTTGTAGATCGAGGCAAGATTACTGTCGATGCGTACGCCGCTCCAGGAGAACAAAAAGTAGGGCAGTGCGGCGTTCAACAATCCAATAACCGCCAGCCCGCGCCATTGCGACCAGGCAAACGAACCGCCCTGCTGTTTCAGTACGCCATACATCAGCAGAGCGGCCAGGCCAAGACGAATTCCAACTAAGGTCAACGGTGGGAAATTGTAGGGAGCGGCGGGTGTTTGAACCGCCAGCTTGATAAAAACGAACGAAGCTCCCCAGATCAGCGCAACCACAATCAATATTGCCAAATGTTTCGGTCGCATGGTGCCTCAATCAGCCATCAGGCTCACACATTTTCGAATCGCCAGACGATTCTTACCTTGTGTCGTACTGTACCACTTTTTACCGAATATTAACATTAGACTTATGACTACTTCGCAGCAGGATTAACGTGGGTGCCCGACCGTTACCAGCGATACTAAGCGCACTTGGGCTCTTCAGTGACCGCGACAAACTCCACTGTCTGTCGTGGCCGGGTTTGACTATCGAGCACTCCGCACAGCCGCAAGCCCCACTGCACCGCCGGCCCAATCCCGAGCGCGAACATGATCGTTCCGGCGCCGATCGGCCCGCCCATGAGCCAGCCACAGCCCAACACCGCCATCTCGATCAGCGTGCGCACCCGCCGGATCGGCCAGCCCGTCCGCTGACTGAGGCCAACCATCAGGCCGTCGCGCGGGCCTTTGCCCAGCCCAGCCGCGATATACACGCCCGTCGTCAGGCCGCAGAGCACGATCCCGCTGACATGAAATGCCACCGCCCAGCGCCAATCGGCTACCGTGGGAATCAGCGGCTGCAGCGCGTCGAGAAAGATGCTGATGCCGATCATATTGGCGAGCGTGCCGATTCCCGGACGAATGCTGATCAGCCACGAGCCCGCGACGATCAGCAGACCACACACGATATTCGCCGCTCCAACACTCATGCCGGTCAGGTAGTTCAGCCCGACATGGAACGAATCCCACGGCCCCAGGCCCAGCCCGCTGGCGATCATCAGACGCACGCCCAGCGCATAGCCGAAGAGGCCGATCACGAACTGGCCCCAGGCACTAACGATATGTCCATATCTCCGAAACATCATACACCTTTTTTTACCAATAATGACATTCTATAGTTCGTCTAATTTTCGTCTAAATTGCCAGCCGCTGCATGACGCTGAGATCCAGGTTGCCGCCACAGAGCAGCGACATGACCTTACGCTCTTTGATCGCGACCTTGCCGGTGAGCGCGGCAGCCGTCGAAAGCGCGCCGGTCGGCTCTACGACTTGTTTGGTACGCGTCATGATCAGCGCCAGCGTCTGCATAATCTCGTCTTCGCTGACGGTCACAATCTCGTCGACCAGCAAGCGCATGATCGCAAAGGGCAGCTTGCCGATCGCAGGAGTAGCCACGCCATCCGCTACCGTTCGCGGCTGCGGAATACGCACGATCGTATCCGCCGCCAGCGATTGCCGCGCATCGTCGGCTACGGCCGGCTCCACGCCGATCACCTGAGCGTGCGGCAGCAGCCCTTTGATCGCGATCGACATACCCGAGATCAGACCGCCGCCGCCGACCGGAATCAGCGCGACTTCCAGCTCGGGCCACTCCTCGACAATCTCCAGGCCGATCGTGCCCTGCCCGGCGATCACCTGCGGATCATCGAAGGGCGGCACCAGGATTGAGTCGCGCTCCTCGGCAATCTGCCGCGCGAGCACCTCGCGGTCTTCGCGGTGACGATCGTAGAGCACAATCGTTGCGCCGTAGTCGCGGGTGGCCTCTAGCTTGGCGCGCGGCGCATCGCTCGGCATCACAATTGTTGCCCGGCAGCCGGTCAGCTGCGCCGCCAGCGCCACGCCCTGGGCGTGATTGCCCGACGAAAACGCGACGATCCCGCGCTGGCGCTCGGCCTCGCTCAGCGACAGCAGCTTGTTCAGCGCGCCGCGCAGCTTAAACGATCCGCTGCGCTGCATATGCTCGGCCTTGAGCCGCAGGTCGCTGCTGGTCAGCCTGCTCAGCGTCGCCGACTGAAGCAGCGGCGTGTTGTGAATATACGGCTCGATCCGCTCAGCCGCCGCGCGCACATCATCCAGCGTCACCGGCAGCGTTTGTTCGATAGTCTGGCTCATAGCATTACCCACAGATTGCAAAAGCTCGAATCGGAAACGATGTGCCGCCCTCGATCGCGGGAGGCACCGCAAAAAAACGAAAGCCGCCCGGAGGCAGCTCATCCAGGCCGCGCAGATGCTCGACGATCGGTATTCCGGCCGCCAGCAAGATCGTATGTGCGGGCCGCTCGCCGTCGCTCATGTCGTCGATATTGGCGCAGTCGATCCCGACCAGCGTGGCCTGCGCGCGGACCAGGAAGCGGCAGGCGTCGGCGGTGAGAAACGGCCCCGAGCGGAAGTAATCGCCGGAGCCCCAGCGATCTGACCAGTCGGTACGCACGAGCACGGCCTTGCCCGCCAGATCTACACCGCTAAACACCTCCGGCCCGATCGCGCCCTCACGCAGCGCCGTGACCACTACGCCCGAAAGATCGGCCAGCTTTTCCAGCGCCAGCTCGGCCAGATCCACGCCCTGACGATGCCGGTGAAACGGCGCGTCGACGTAGGTTCCGGTGTTGCCGCCCAGCTCGTAGCTCGCGATCTGAAACGTGGTGCCGGGAGCGTAGGTCGCGTGGCGGGCGCTCTCGTCGTGGCTCAAAAACGTATGAAACTGGGGCACCGGTAGGCCGGGATAGGCCGGCATTCCGGGAGCCAGCCGGTGACTCAGATCGATAAAGGTTGCCATAGCTCCTCTTCTCGCTTACTCGGGAACCGGCGCAGGCGCTGCCGTCCGCATCATTTCCATGTAGCGCTCGGGCTCTTCCAGACCCACAAACCCGAACTGGCTGTACAATCCTTGCGCGTCACGAGTGATCAGCAGCCAGCGCCGCACACTCTGCACCTCGGGATGAGCCAGCATCGACTCGACCAGCCACTTGCCAAGGCCGTGGCCGCGATAGCTGTCGGCGATCATCACGTCGCACAGATACGCAAAGACCGTGTAATCGGTGACCAGCCGCGCAAAGCCGATCTGCCGCTCGCCGTCATAGACGCCAAAAACCAGCGAGTGCTCGATCGAGCGGCGGATCAGCTCCATTGGCCGATCGGGAGCCCAATACGAGGTGCCGAGCAGCTCACTGATCGTTTCGAGATTCAGCAGCGCTTTGTCGGTGCTGATCAGAAAATTGTCGCGGCGCCAGGAGTGGATCATTGCGGCCTCGTAGCGCCGGTCTCGCCTGGCTCCGGCAGCCAGAATGTGCCCTCGGCAACCGGCACCACCTGCCCGCCGATCCAGATGTCGCTGATCGTGTCCCCTTCGGTTGTGACCTCGATCGTGATGAAGCTGGGCCGTCCGATCTCCAATCCTTGCTCGCTGACGATATGGGTTTTGGCAGTGACCGGAACCAGGCCGTAGCGCACGAGATACGCCCCCAGCGGACCGCTGGCGCCGCCGGTCGCCGGATCTTCTGCGATCGCGAAGGTATGCGGCGCGAACATCCGGCTGTGAACCGTGCTCGTCGCGTGCTCGGTCTCGGTGCTGAGCGCAAACACCGAGATCGGCTCGGCGCCGAAGAGCGGCAGCAGCGGCTTAGGATCGAACTGGATGCGGCGCGCGGCCTCAAGATTGCGGATCGGCACGAACAGGAAGGGCACGCCGGTCGAGACCACCTGCACCGGCAGATCGGCCAGCAGATCGCTCTCCTGGAGGCCGAGCGCCTGCGCTACAACCGA
>DASWTW010000486.1:0-29931 GCA_036401895.1 Herpetosiphonaceae bacterium
AACACGCCGACGCCGACCAATACACCGACGAACACGCCGACGCCGACGTTTACACCAACGCCGACGCCGACCAATACGCCGACGAACACGCCAACCAACACGCCGACGCCGACGAACACGCCGACGAATACGCCGACGCCGACCAACACACCCACGGTGACACCGACCAACACGCCGGTGCCGCCGACGAACACACCAACGGCGACACCCACCAATACGCCGACGCCGACGAACACGCCGACGAACACGCCGACGCCGACGAACACGCCGACGCCGACGTTTACACCTTCGCCGACGCGAACGCCAACGCCGACGCGAACGCCAACGCCGACGCCGACCAATACTCCGACTCCGACCAATACTCCGACTCCGACCAATACGCCGACTCCGACCAATACGCCGACGCCGACGAACACGCCGGAGCCAGTCGGCACGATCGGTGGTACGGTCTTCTTCGACTGGGATGAGAGCGGCACGTACGAGCAGGAGTACGAGTTCGGATTGACTGGTATTACCGTCAACCTGTATCTTGACGACGGAGATGGTGTCTTCGAGCCTGGCAGCGGTGATGTGCTCATTGGAGCGAGAACATCTGACCAGACCGGCGGCTACTACTTCTCGAATCTTGATCCGGGAACCTACTGGGTCCAGACCGCCCATCCTTCGAACTACTCGACCACCTCGCCAAACCCGGTTGGGCCGATTGTGCTGAGCGCTGGTGAGTTCGAGAAGGCGGACTTCGGTCTGATCGAGTACTTCTAGTTGTTCGCTGGACTACACGCTGCGCTATTTGCTCGGCGCAGCGTGTGGGTGTTTTGTACTTAGATTTCTGGTAATAAAATATTCCGGTAGGCTCTTATGCCTGCCGGAATATCTATTTGAAGGCCATTTTAGGTATGTGCTAAGTGCTGCGGAAGATTTACGCCCCCGATGCCGCCTGGGATTTTTGAGGTTGCGGCACAGGTGGTCCGAAGCGAACCTCAAGCACACCATGTTTGAAGACGGCGCGTGTCGCCTCGCGGTCCGCAAGCGTCAGCGGCAGAATCAGCTCGCGACGAAAGTTGCCGATCTCAATAAAGAGCTGATCGCCGCGCTTGGTCATGTTGACCTTATCAAGCTCGACATGCGGCAGCGGCAGACGGAGCATATATTCCTCGCCGACTTTGCTCAGCTCCTGGGTCGGACCGTTGAAGAAGATTTGGGTCGGATCATCAGTGCCAAACAGCGTTTCACCGAGCCGCCGCAGGTCGTCAATGCCGCGCAGATCGCGCGCCTCATACGGCGCCTCCCAGATCGGCAGCGGAGCGAATAGCTCATGCGCCTGCTTGCGGTACCCCTGCTGGATCGCATACAGCCGTTCGAGGAAACTTGCTCCCTGCTGCACATCGTCAGGCAAAACGCGGTTGAGCACCGCCCCGTCGATTGGATAGCCGTAGAGCGCGAGATACGTGGCCGCGCGCTGGGCTTCCTTGAGCACCATACGCTCGGGCGTCAAAACCAGGCGATACGACGAGACCTTGGGATCGGTGAGGGTTGTGCGCAGATCGTCGACTTCCGCCATAAACTTGGGCAGCGACTCGAACACATCGCTGGCTGGGATGAGCGCACGTACCAGCGGACGTGCCAGCTTAACGGTTGACTGCTCCCAGTTGAGCACACGGCCCGCGTACCACTGGAAGGTTTCCGGCATCGTCAGCAGGCGCACCGTCTCGCCGGTTGGTGCGGCATCGACGATCACGGCGTCAAAGTTGCCTTCGCGAGCCTGCCGGCGAATATGCATCAGACTAACGACTTCTTCCATGCCCGGAATAACCGATAGCTCTTCCGCCGCGACTTCGTTAACGCCTTTCCGGCGCAGCACGTTTTGAAGATACGATTGCAGCTGGCCCCAGTGGCGACGAACTTCATCCAGGACGTTGATCTCCTGGCCCCATAGGTTGGGCGCAACCTGCGTAGGCTGCGACTGAAGCGGAACATCCAGCGCATCCGCCAGCGAGTGAGCGACATCGGTTGACACAACCAGCGTGCGATGCCCAAGATCGGCGGCGCGAACCGCTGTCGCGGCGGCAGTTGTGGTTTTGCCGACGCCGCCTTTACCAAGATATAAAATGAGACGCATGAAAGCTCCTTCTCGAACAGTTACCGTTAATTTACGCCTTAATCTATGCGAGTGTTGCAGCGCTGTGCTACTATTCTAGCCTTACATGCCACAGAACACATCTTCCTGTAAGCGTTGATTGGGTACCAGAGTTCTCTGCAACTTGCTACATCCACTATCGTACAATGCTTTGAGATGATCGTGTGATCGTCGAGGAGGCCATATGAGTCCCACTCTGCTCGAAGTAACGGTGGGCGTGATCGCTGCGGTGCTGGTGTTTCTCTTTGCTGTCCGCGCGATCCCGATCGTTATAGAGCAGCTATCGTATTTTTTCGACCGATCCTTCAACGAAGAACAAGACGAAAAGGAATTCGAAGATCATGAGCGCTAATGTCAAGAATGCGCGTCCACCACGCCGAGGATTATTGGGATTATTCTCGCTGGGCATTGCCGCACTCATCGCGATGGTTGTGCTGGGCCTGCTGTTCAGCGCATGGCGAACGATCGAGCCGGGCTATGTCGGCATCATCTTTAACAAGGTCGATCGACAGGTCGATGCCGGCGCTCTCGATCCGGGCTGGCAGTTCATCAACCCGTTTACCGAATCGATCCAGCAATACCCGGTGACGATCCAGACCTATTCGATGGTCGCTTCTAGCAACGAGGGCAGCGGCGGCAATGACGACTCGATCAAGATCCAGAGCTCGGAAGGCCAGCAGGTTAACCTCGACGTTGTGATCCAGTATCAGGTGGTCAAGGAAGAGGCCGACGATCTGTTCCAGGACTGGGGCGGTGCGCCAATCAATATTGTCGAGGATCGCGTGGTGCGCCAGTACACGCGCTCACAGGTGCCGCTGGTAGCCTCGCGCTACGGATGGGAGCAGATCAGCGCCAGCGAGCGCGAAAAGATCAGCAACGAGGTTTCCGCGCGCTTAGAAACCGAGTTCACTCGCCGTCACCTGCGCTTGATCTCGTTTGGTATTCGTGAGGTGCATCTGCCGGAGCAACTCCAGCAGGCGCTGAATCAGAAGATCCAGGCGCAGCAGGAGGCCGAGCGCCAGGAGTATCAGCTCCAGCAGGCCAAGGTCAAAGCCGAGCAGGATCGTGTGGCGGCGGAAGGCCAGGCCAACGCGCTCAAGGCTCAGGCCGAGGGTGAGGCTTCGGCTACGCTGACCCGCGCCGAGGCCCAGGCGGAGGCCAACCGGCTGCTCTCGCAAAGCCTGACACAGGATCTGATCCGCTACCAGCAGCTCCAGCGCTGGGATGGCAAGCTGCCGGTCTTCAGCGGCGGTGGCGCTACTCCGCTGATCGATGCGACCAGCATTATTAGCGATACCGCAGGCGCCGGACAGTAACGCGTCGATCCGGCTGAATCAAGAAGGGACACATCGATGTACGTGTCCCTTTTGATTTAAGTTGGCTGCGGTCTCAGCCCACGATCAGCGTACGACTCTCGGCAACCAGCCGCTTCAGCTCGGCTTCGATCACCTGCCGCCACTGAGCAACCTCTTCATCGGTCAGAGCACCGCCGCCGTCCGCGTGCTCCATGGCCAGATCCCAGCCTCGGCGCTGTGCAAATCGCTCGATCTCATCACGACGAGTCTCTGACCAGCGCTGGATGAACACCTTGAACGCGCGGCTCAGCCGATCGCTGCCATCCTGGTTAAGCGCCGGTAGCGCGACGACATTGTGTCCGTCATGCCTGGTATCCGGCTGTGCACCGCGTGTAAAGAAGATTGCATCACAGTCGCGACAATAGCGATACTCGCCCGCGCCATCGTAACGGCCGGGATTGGCGGCAATTGCTCCGGTTAGCATACGATCGGTCGGCGGCATACTTCCCCGTTTGCTTTACGTTGCATCAGCGCGACGCTTTCAGATTGACCTATGGCCGTGCGCAGAAGTTAGCCAGGCCCTGCTTGTGCAGGATCAGCGCCAGCAGCACGGCATTCTCGACGGAGATCCCTTCGTCCGCGTCGATCGTCACTATCACAGCCCGCGTCAGCTCACGTAGCTCGTCCTCAAGCAATTCGAAGGCCGTCCGCGGCTGATTGCCGGTGCATAGTTCCTGGTGCAGCTGCGTATGGTAGCGCCGCAGCAGCAGCGCGGTCGTTGGCTGCTGACCGCCCATGACCGGCAGATTCGCCAGCAGCCGGTCGCTCTGCTCGACGAGATCATGATCATGCAGCTCAAATAGTCGATCACGCACGGCACGGTGGACAGCAGTATTGATGTCTTCCCAGATTTCAGAATGGTGCATGGCAGCTCCAACGATGAGATTAGGTCAATCTGATCGAGCCTGACGACTCGTCGGTTTATCTTAAACCAAAACCGCAAAATACACCATGCGCGCTACTCGGCCGTCTCGCTCTCGATGTACAGCACACGGCCACAGCGCGGACAGCGTACCAGCGGGTCTGGCGTGTTGAGCAGATCAAAGACGGCGGCCGGTAGACGCGCGCGACAGGCGCTGCACTGACGGTTGCGGATCGGAGCCAGCGCCGTGCCGCGATGCCGGCGTTGCAGATCGTCGTACAGATCCAGCGCGCCCTGTGGCAGCTGATCGGCCCAAGTCTGGCGCCGGGTTTGGAGCGCCTCCAGATCGTGGCCCAGGCGATCAAGCTGGCTCTGGAGCACCGGCTCTCGCTCAGCCCAGGCATCGGTTGCCTGCTCAACCTGCTGCTCGATATTGCGCAACTGCTGCTCCAGCTCACCGATGTGCTCAAGCTGAGTCAGTACATGCTCTTCTAGCTGAGCTGCGCGCTCCCGCAGGAGCACAAGCTCACGGGCAACCAGCGGATCGGTCGGGCCGTCACGCTCTTGCTCGTCGAGCGTGCGCAGCCGTGACTCAACATCGTCAAGCTCCCACTGGAGATCGCTGCTATGTCCGCGCTCTTCTTTGAGGCTACTGGCCAGATCACGTCGTGCGTTCCGTAGATCGCGGAGTGCATCGCGCTCACGAAACGCATCGAGCAGCTCGTCTCGCTCTTGGGCTAGAGCCGCGAGCTGCTGATCGATATGTTGAAGCTGTGTAAACACCTGTACGCGCATAGCCGGAATCCCTCATAAACATAAGGATACCACGCTGGCATAGCCGATTCAACTGCTTGACTTAGAACGTATGTGCGAATATAATAGGAGGTAGTTCAAGCGATGATAAGGAGGACCAATGCGGCAAGAACCCATCCTGGTGCAGGAAAAGCGCTTCAATCTGCTGCCGTACCGCTTTCTTCATCGCGGCGTCGTCCGGCGGGTACAGCGTGTAGAGCGGTCGTGGGATGTTGGTGCCCGTTGGGGCCAGCACCCAGGCCATTATTTTCGCGTACGCTGTCAGGATGGCGCGACCTGCGATCTGTTTCATGATGTGATCCTGAACATGTGGTACATCAAGCAGACCGGATCAGTACTGGAGCGCGCGTTTAGGAACAGAGTTCTAGGGAAGGGAACGTTGAAATGGATTTTTACTTAGCCTGGTTTGACGACGATCGCAGAAAATCCACTGATCTCAAGATCCAAGAGGCGGTTGCTGCATACGAGCGCCGCTTTCGACGTCCACCAAATGTCGTGCTGATCAACGAGCAGGATCGCACCGAGGGCGTAGCTGTGCGGCTTCGCCCGCTGACCTACATTCGTCCTTCGACGTTCTACGTAGGTCTCGAAGAAGCCGCGTAGAACCTACTACCGCCAGCAGCCGTGCTCCAAGGAAAGCCTTAGTCGCTTTCCTTTTTTTGTGTCTTCAGCACTAGCTTGTCCACACCCATAAGCGCTTATGTGCTTCGCCCAAGCAACGCGCCGTCGATGACTTTTTGATGTCGTCGACGGCGGGCTGGATAGCGCTGTACAAAGTGATCATGATTGCCTAGTTGAGCGCCTCATTTGCTTGCTGGGCCGCCACAACCAGCGGTTTGGTCAGGATGCAGCCGCCGCAAGGATCGTCCTGGCGCTGGCCGCGCAGCAGCCGCTGCACAACCCGGCCTTCTAGAATGTGCTCGTCGATGATCTCGTCGACGTCCTCGGGCTCGACGCGGCCATACCACACGCCCTCGGGATAGACGATCACATTCGGGCCAAGGCCACAGCCGCCCACGTGTCCAACCTCGGAGACCATCACCTGGCGGCCGAGCTTGCGCGACTTGATCGCCTTCTCGAAGGCTTTCAGCACTTCGGGACCGCCCTTTTTACATTCCTTGCTCTTCGAGTCTGTGCAGACCAGGATATGCTGGACGTACTTGCGCACGGTGTTTTTGAGCTTTTTGTCGCTGCCTTCCAGCTTCTTGACTTTGGGCTGGGTCTCGACGACGGCGGTTGCAGGCGTAGCGCCCTTCTTGAGCTTCTTGACTTTAGGCTTGATCTCGACGACGGCGGTTGCAGCGGCTGCGGCAATGGCCTTCTTGAGCTTCTTCTCCTTCTTTCCCATGACATTTATCCTTGTGGCGAACCAGATTGCTCTAGCTCGACCGCTAAGTTACTGAAGCGACTGAATAAACTTTTCGATCTCAAGGCGATCCTGCGTCGTTCCCGAATTCCTGAGCAATGCCCAGTTGATCCGCGACGCTGCTGGCCGCGCTGGCGATTTCGGCGGCGGGCTTAGCCACACTCGTGGGCGGCTCAATCGTCGGCATGGCGGCAGTCAGCAGATCCAGAGCGCTTTGCGTCGTCTGGGCGGCCTCGGTGCTAAGCTCGGGCTTGAGCCTGGCGAGCTGCGCCTCGGCAACGCGAGTCAAGCCGAACGCATCCTGGTACTCGCTCGGCGCGACGAACGCGCCATCTTTGATGCTCTTGCCGTACGATGCGGCGGTGATCTTCAGCACACCTGCCAGCGCGCGGCTGTGAACGTCGGTATGGATCGGCACCAGCACGCTTTCGATCTTGTCGAGCTGCGCTTCGACGGCGGCCTTGCTCTGCTCGATCGTCGGGATGGCGGCTTTGGCGGCGATTTGCTGCTGATATGTTTTAAATGCAGACTCAAGTGCGACATCCGTTGCCGCGTCGTTCTCCTGCACAAGCGCTTTGATCTGCCCGTAGTGCTCGGCCAGCGGGAGAGCCGCGTGCTGCTGAGCAGCCGTGTAGTCGCCGGCCCTGGCGCTCTCCAGCGACGAGACCAGATGCCCGCGCATCAGATCCAGTGTCACCAGCACCGAGGCCGAGTCGTACTCAATAACCTCAGCATCTTTGCCCGGTCCGTGTTCGGCGTGATCGGGTAGGTTCGCGCCCACGGCGACGGTTGCCGTCACTGCGGTGTTGCTTGTTGCCGGAGCCTGACCACAGCCTGCCAGAGCTAATCCAAGGATCAAAAGTGCGTAGCGAACTTTCATACGTCGAAGGATTCCTCTAGCTGTTGGCTGGAACATTGATCTTTGCCGTGTGCCTGGCTTTTGAGCGACGCCATAGCACAGCTGCGACCGCCAGCACCAGCAGCACAAGCAAGATGCTGATCGCCTCGAACACGCCGTAGGTCGGGGCTGCGGTTGTAAAGGGTTGCAGCGTCTGCTTCAGCTCGCTCACCGTCGCGATCGCGGCCTGGATCTGGCCCGACGAAATCTGGCCCGAAGCCTGGGCTTGCAGCTCTTCCGCGCGTCGATAGGCCGCGCTGTCTCTGGCCGCGACCACGCCCGCGACAGTCGGCCAGACCGTGCGAAACTCTTCGACTTCCGCGCGCGCATAGCCGAGATCGCCGCTCTTCAGCGCGTCCAGCGCCTCGTCCAGCTTCGGCAGTTCGCTGGCAAGCGTCACTGTCGTGTTCACTGGTTGCTGGCCGCTTGAGGTGATCGTCGCGCCCGCCGTGTCGATGAAGGCATCGTCGGCGGCGACCAACGCTTCTAGGGCGCTGGTTGCTTTGGCGGCATCGATCGGCTCTTGCCTGAGCGCAGACTTCGCGTCGCCCATCGCGGTTTCGATGTCGCGGTAGCTTTGCGTGGAAAGATCGCGTACGCCGTCTTCGATCTTCAGCCAGCCCTCGTCGAAGTGCGCATACTCGGCGCGCGCTTTGGCAACGTCACCCGCGACGATCGCGACGATCGCTTCTTCGACATGGCTATTGAGATCGTATAAATCTTTGTGAGGATTGCCCGTGGCTTCGTGTGCGGCTGCAAGATGGGGCGTTAAGATTCCGGCAAAAACAAGAATAATCAGAAGTGTACGGCGCATGCCAGCAGTTGCTCCCGCAAAAAATATTTACACTTCAATAAGGATTGATAATGATTACCAATACCACTGAATATTGATCTTTGAAGCTTTAGAACGCTTTATTTCTTCTCAAAGACACGATGAGAAAGTATAAAGAGTATGCTACCTATTGTCAAGTATAGAGTCGCATAAGTGTACATAAAGTCACGTCATGCATGTCGATCGCGGGAGCTCACGGGGGCGATGCTGCGCGATCGACTGCGGTAAGCATGTGGGGGGCAGAGGCGAACAAAGCCTGGCCTACTGCGGCAAGCAGCGTGCTCTAAACCGACCTACAACTGTTGAGCATCGTTTGAGGGCTCAAAATCCCGGCGATCCAGAGCGCTAAGCAGCTCGTGTCCAGTATTTGCCACGTAAGACGCCAGCTCGCTCGCGGCGCGCAGCCCTTCGGGAACCGCCGCATCCAGCGCCCACTCGATCAGTCGATCAACCTCTTCATCCTCGACTTTCTCGGGAATGCCGCGCTCTTGAGCGTACTCCAGCAGCCGCTGAAGTGCCACGCCAAAGATGCTTTCTTCCAGCAACGGTGGATGCGGCACACCTTTCAGCCTGAGGTCGTCGAGTCGCAGCTGAAGATGAATATCGATGATCTCCGAGATAAAGCGGTGGACCGTACACTGCGGCGCGTACTTGCCCATTGCGTCTTTGCCCGAGAGGCCCAGCAGAAAGACCGGATGTCTGGGCGACATCATCACCAGCGGATCGCGCCAGAGTGCGCCCCACCACAGCCGGTTGCGCATACAGCTCTGCTTGGCTGGCGGCGCGAGCCAGATCGCGACGTTGAGGAAATACGCCTCGATCTTCTTGAGCGCAGCCAGACCGGTGGGCACATCGAAGCCTGCGGTATCGCCGATCACCGCGCCGCTCTCGCCGATCAGGTTGATGTCGAACCAGTGATGCCAGGTCGCGTCGGCCACGATCCGCCCCACATCGGCACGATGCCCGTCGTACGCGCCGATCACAGGAAACTCTGTGCCGCTGACGGTCAGGCCCGGCTCTTCGATTTTGGCCCAGGCGATCACCTGCGGCTTGGGCTGAAACCCCGACTTGCTCGGCCATTCGCCGGCCGGAAAGCTGACCGGGATCGTCACCAGCCCCTCGTGCATATGGTCGGGCAGGACATTGAGCGGGCCGTCCGGGCCGCAGAGAACGGGATGCGGCGCGCTGCGCAGCTGCCACCAGGCCCACGACGGCAGCGGGTAGCGCCGGTAGCGGATAGTCTGCGGCACGTCGTCGGATTGATCGTTGAAGACGTAGCCGAGATCGTGGCCCGCACGCAGGGTGGAGTGATGCTCGGGGCCGAAGGCTGGCGCGTCGGCAGGACTCCACGACCGCATCTTGCCGGCGCGTGGAATCGCAGAGCCGATCGCCGCGCCGAGATCTTCGTGATCGCCGGTCATGAGCACGCCGCCGCCCTGGTCCATAAACGACTGCATAGCGCTGATCTCGGCGGCGCTGAGCTGATTGGGCTGTCCGCCGAGCCCAAAGAACCACACCTCGTCGAAGTCTGCGCTTAGATTAAGCTGGTCCAGAGTTTTGCTGCGGTAGTTGACATCGGCTGAGGTGTCGTTGGTGCGGCTGGCCCTGGTGACTTTGAACGTGATCCAGAAATACGGATCTGACGCCAGCGTTGCCAGAACATGCTTGAGACCATCGAAGGGGCCGCCATCGTACGCTCCGGGAAAATCGGCGTAGCACAGAATCCGCACCGTACACGGCTTGGGAAGCCACGGCCACTTGAGATCTTCGACCCGCCAGCGTTCGCGAATATTTGCAACATTTCGCTGCAATTTGGCAGTATCCATGCGCATATGCTACCTCCTTGGTTCATTAGATAGGGGATAGCTATAAAAGGCAGCGCTGCTAGAAGATCTTACAGTTACGCCTCAATGCTGTAGACGAGTGGTGATGCGTCCCAGGGCGAAGCGACTCACACGCGTGTACGAAGCATAATCATCGGTGATTATGGCATAACCACGGCTGCGCGAAGCATAATCATGCGTGATTATCGAATAATCATCGATGGTTATGGCATAACCACGGCTGCGCGAAGATGAGCGCGGCCTGGTTTACCTGGTGCAACCTGAGGTCGATTGAGCGGCTAATAAGCAGCGACGATGGATAGCCGATGCTCACTATGCCGATCGAGTGTGCCTGTTACAATAGATGAGCGCGTAGAGCGCTGATGACGCGGATTTGAAGAGCTATAGCCGATTCTTTATAGACGATGAGACAAGTATGAGCGCTAACGTTGTACAGTGGCCCGGCGCTGAGCCCGCCACCGAAGCCGAGATTCGCCGAATATTTCAGTCGGAAGGCATGCAACCGTATCGCTGGTCGAACTCGCCCGGCGATGTGTATAGCCCGCACGAGCACACCTACCACAAGGTAATCTATGTAGTATCAGGGTCGATCATGTTTGGGCTGCCGCATGAAGGTCAGGCGCTGCTGCTGCATCCCGGCGATCGTTTGGATCTGCCGCCCGGCGTTGTTCACGACGCCAGGGTTGGGCCGCAAGGCGTCGTGTGCCTGGAGGCGCATCGTGGGCAGTGCGGCGGGAGCGACGAGTAGCGTATGTATGTAATTGGAACTTCGGGCCATGTCGATCACGGCAAATCGACGCTGGTCCACGCGCTCACCGGGATCAATCCCGATCGCCTGGAAGAAGAGCGCCGCCGAGAGATGACGATCGACCTGGGCTTCGCGCATCTTCAGCTGCCGAGCGGAAAACAGGTAAGTATTGTGGACGTTCCCGGCCACGAGCGCTTTATCAAGAACATGCTGGCGGGCGTTGGTGGGATCGACGCGGCGCTGCTGATTGTGGCGGCGGATGAGGGCGTGATGCCGCAGACCGCCGAGCATCTCAACATTCTGGATCTGCTGGGCGTCGAGCACGGACTGATCGTGCTGACCAAGACGGACCTGGTCGACGACGAGTGGCTGGAGCTGGTGCGCGAAGATATTCGCTCGCGGCTGGCGGGTACGGTGCTGGCCAACGTCGAGATGATCGCGGTCTCGGCGCGAACCGGCGCGGGCCTCCATGAGCTCAAGCAGGCGATCGATCGTGTTCTGGAGCAAACGCCGTCACGAGCCGTGGCGCGTGGCCTGCCGCGTCTGCCGATCGATCGCGTCTTTACGATCGGCGGCTTCGGCACGGTGGTGACCGGCACGCTGACCGACGGGCCGCTCACGGTCGGTCAGGAGATCGAGATCCAGCCACAGAGTCTGCACGGCCGTGTGCGCGGATTGCAAACCCACGGCGCGAAGGAAGAAACCGCGCTGCCGGGAACGCGGGTCGCGGTGAATCTGGCCGGGATCGGCGTCGACGACCTTCAGCGTGGCGCGGTGCTGACGCTGCCGGGCAAGCTCCAGCCGACGACACTGCTGGATCTCAAGCTGCGGCTGGTGCGCGCGGCTCCGGCTCCGATCGAACAAAACGATCCGCTCGATCTGTTTGTCGGCGCGGCAGAGGTTGCCTGCCGGGTAACGCTGCTGGACGCCGAGCAGATCGCGCCGGGCGATGAGGGCTGGGTGCAGCTGCGGCTACAGCATCCGATCGCTGTAGCGCGCGGCGACCGCTGCATTCTGCGTATTCCGTCGCCCTCGCTGACGATCGGCGGCGGTCGCATCGTCGACGCGCATCCACAGCGCCATCGCCGCTTTCGAGCCGAGGTGATCGCCAATCTCGAAACGCGCAGCCGGGGCACGCCCGCCGAGATTCTGCTGCAAGCCCTGGGCTCCACGCCGATCGAGTGGGGCGTCGCGGTGCAGCGCAGCGGCCTGGACGAAGCAACACTACGCGAGGCGCTGGCCGAGCTACAAAGCGGCGAGCAGGTGATCATGTTGTCGGCGGAGCAAACGATCAGCCGGCAGACCTGGCTGATCTCGGGCGCGGGCTGGACCAAGCTGCTTGAAACAATCGGCGCAACGCTGGCGTCTTACCACAAAAAGTGGCCGCTGCGGCTGGGCATGCCGCGTGAAGAGCTGAAATCGAAGCTGGGCATAGCATCCGCACGGGCCTTCGACGAGACGCTCCGCCGGGCAGAGCAGGCCGCAGCGATCGCTACAACCGAGACGCTGGTGCGGCTCCAGGACTGGACGCCGCGCCTGAATCAGAGCCAGCAGCGTACCGTCGATGCCTTGCTGCGCGACTTCCACGCCGAGCCGTTCGCGCCGCCCGCAAAAGCCGATTGGGAGTCGGTAGGACCGGACCTGATCGGCTATTTGATCGATACGAATCAGCTTGTGCGCGTCAGCTCAGAGGTGCTGTTCGACGCAGCAGCTTTCCATAAGCTGGTAGAATGGACAGTACAAACATTAGACGATCAGGGTGAAATCACAGTGGCGAGCCTGCGCGATCATTTTGGCACAAGTCGAAAGTATGCGCTGGCGTTTCTTGAATATTTAGACGAGCGTAAGCTGACGCGGCGTGTCGGCGATGTACGCGTAAAGTATTGATCGAGCGGCTATCACTGCAATCTACAACCATCCGTGCTGCTTGATCCCTAAAGGAGTTAGACGATGCCACGACCCGTGAATGATACGAAACGCTTAGGCGCGATCCTGCTGATGGGCGCGGTCGCCGGGCTTGGCGCGAGCTATGTCGCCAGCCGCAAGCGTCCTGAGCACTGGACCGAGTCCGGCTTGATCGATTGGAACCTGGTGCGCCGCACGTCGGTGCAGGTCTCGCAGACGGATCAAGCGCCGGTGCATCAGCGAGCGATCGCGCGTGAGCAATATACCGATATGGTGCGGCGCTCGGAGCCGCTGATCGCCGACTATCTCCAGGTGCATCTGCCGGAGCCGATCCAGAAGATCGTGGTGATGGACCGCCGCGAGTGGCTGGAGGCCAACATCTCGAACTTCACGGAGCTGTTCCGCTTCATCGAGGATTTGTACCAGCGCAACATCAACCAGCAGACGATCGGCGCGACGATGGCGGCCGGCATCAATCGCCGAGTCATGAGCACGCAGGTCGGCGTGCTGCTGGGCGTGCTGGCGCGTAAAGTGTTGGGCCAGTACGATCTGTCGCTGCTGGCTCCCGAGCCGACCGGCGGCGCGCTCTACTTTGTGGAGCCGAACATCGATCGTGTGCAAAAAGGTCTTGGTCTGGACGCGCACGACTTCCGGCTGTGGATCGCGCTCCACGAGACCACGCACGCCTACGAGTTCGAGGCCTATCCGTGGGTGCGCCAGCACTTCAACACGCTGCTGCATCGCTACTTTGATACCGTCAACGAGCAGCTACAAGGCTTTCGCGGCGGTCTCGGGCCGATGCTGAGCAAGTTGATCGAGAACTGGGGCCAGGGCATGCACTGGATGGAGACGCTGCAAACGCCGACGCAGCGCGCGCTCTTCAACGAGCTGCAAGCGCTGATGTCGCTGGTTGAGGGCTACTCCAACCATATCATGAATGCGATCGGCAAGCAGGTACTGCCCAACTTCGAGGAGATCGAGCACCGCATCGAGTCGCGCAAAGGCTCGCGCAATCTGGCCGAGCAGCTTTTCAACCGCATCACAGGCATGGATCTCAAGATGCAGCAGTACGCCCAGGGCCAGAAGTTCGTCGATACGATCGTGGCTCAGCGCGGCATCGCGTTTGCGACCAAGGTCTGGGAGCGCGTCGAGCATCTGCCGACGATGGATGAGATCCGCGATCCCGAGCGCTGGATCGCGCGCATGGACGCGTAGCCGCCGCTCACAGCTCGATCGCGACAACCTCATCCGTTCGGGTGGGGTTGTTTGATTCCTATCTCCGCTGAATTATGGGTTCGTCAGCAGCTATCGCAGTACGTCTTGTATACTGCTTCAGTAAGGGAATCAGCCATAGAAACTAAGGTTTAGCATGAAGCTGCGTAAGAACGGGGTGGTTGAACGTTCTGCTGTAAATGCAGTACGGAAATTTTTGAAGAAAACGGTTTCGTTTTTCAGGTATTTGTATAGCATTGCAGATTAAGAGAGGTTCTTCTTACCGTCGAGGCAAAGGGTATGTTAGACAATTTTCATGTTGTGTAGCTTGTGGTGTTTGTCATAGGCGGTAGCTTGCTTGCTCGTTACCTAATCTCTAATTCTCACTCTTGACACACCTCAACGAATGCGCGATAACAGATACAAGTAAGCAGAGGGATGCCGTGAATAGAGAACAACTGTGGCGAGAGTTTGATGCTCTGCCGCCATTAGCACAACAACAAGTGGTTGATTTTATGGAGTTTCTTCGCTCACGTGCCAGGGTTGAAGCAAAGCCAGATACGACATCAGCCATAGATTTTGCGAACGATCCATTCGTGGGAATGTGGCAGGATCGAGATGACCTTTCCGAGAGTAGTACGTGGGTACGAGATATGCGTAAGCGCGAGTGGTCCTAAACCGTAAACTATGAGCCATCTTGTACTGATTGATACTGACGTGCTGATTGATGTTGCACGCAACATCCCAGACGCTATCGCCAGCTTACAACATGCGGCGAAACACGCCGCATTGGCGGTAAGTGCCGTTACTCAAATGGAATTGTTTGTTGGTTGCCATAACAAGACAGAACTTCGAAAAGTCGAACGGTTTCTGGCACAGTTTACAGTTGTCAGGATTACCGAACAAATGTCTGATATGGCAGTTGATCTCGTACGACAATACCGATTGAGTCATGGGTTGTTAATTGCGGATGCTTTGGTTGCAGCCTCGGCCTTAGTTTTGAATGAACCGCTCTTAACGAAGAATCAGCGCGATTACCGCTTTATTGCCGGTCTTAACCTCCTTCCTTATCCGTATCCATAACTGAAAAAGGCCTGCCGCTCCGTAGCAGGAGTTTAGCTGTTCGATCTAATCATTCCCAAGGAATCTTTATTATGACGCTCGATATGTTGGCGCTCGGCGGTCAGATCCGCTCGATGAGCGGCGCGCTCCGCGATGAGCTAACCGCGCTGCCGAACCGAATCGCGCGGGCGCGCGAGCTGCTGGCCGAGGAAGCCGCCGAGTGGGAATACTGGCGCGATGTCGTCGAGGAGCAGTCGGGGACGGCCGCGTGGCTGACCGCGCAGCCGCTGGAGCGCTACGACGCCGTTCACGATCTGCCACCCTGCCCCGCAAGCTATGTCGTCGCGGCCTCGGATGGATCGCAGCTCGACATCGATCATCATGGCGTCGCGGCGTGCTATGTGATCAACATCGGCACTGCTGTGCTTCAGTACGGTCCCGACGCTTGCTTCCGCGCACAGAGCCAGCCGACGCTGGGCTATCGCGACGAGGACCTGGTGATTCACGATCCGCATTCAGGGCGCGATTATCCCAAAGAGGGGCCGGTGCTGGCGGCGCAGCGCGATGTGGACGAAGGTCTGCGGCTGGCCGTGCTGGCCACCGAGCTGCCCGACGATCGTCCGCGGCTGGCGCTTCAAGATGGCACGCTGATTCGCTGGTCTTTTGCCGGCCTCGATCCTGCGCTGCGTAGAATCCTGATCGGCGACTACCTGAGCTACCTCGGGATGATGCAGGCGCTGAACTGTCCGGTCGGCAGCTACCTGAGCCGCCCGCGCTCCCGCGAAGTGCTTGGCCTGGTCAAGCTGGTGCAGGCCAAAGGCGATTTTAGCCGCTGGCGCTTCGATTATCCCGAGCGGCGCGACGATCCGTACCGTGGCATCGTGGACCACATGTTGTTTGGGCAGTTGAGCGAAGGGCAGCGCTCGGCGCGCTGGGGCTCGATGTCGCGAATCAACGTCGAGTTTTACGAGGAAAACCGCATCCAGTTCTTTTATCTGCGGGTTGGCCGTGAGCTGGCGCGGGTTGAGTTTCCGGCCTGGGTCGCCGAGGAAGGCCATCTGGATCTGCTGCACGCCGTGGTCTACGATCAGTGCCGCCGTGGCCTGGGCTATCCCAATGTGCTGGCGCGAGCGCATGAGCAGGCGGTGATTCACGGCGACGAGCGGCGGCAGATCACGGCATTGATAGAGCGACTGCTGATCCAGTCTCAGGTCACACCCGAGCGCTCGGCCAAAGCGTCCTCCAAACTGCGCCCAGGTGCATAATCTCAGAACTGCGGACGTTTGATCTGTGCGACGGCAACTAATCCCAGAATGGGAAGATGCGCTGCACGCCATTGATGATCATGCCCACCAGTGAGAGCAGTACTGCGCCGTACAGCGGCACGTCAGCGTACAAGCAGATTCCGACCAGGATCACAAAGAGGATGCTGTGGGCGAAGAGAGTTTGTTTCAGGTTCATAGGTGTGAATGTCCTCTCGATGGGTAGCGTATCAAGGCGAATCAAGGGATTGTTGGGTGTTGATTCTGCGGCAGCAGGCTGATAGCTGGCGTCTATGGTAACATACCCCGGCACGCGATCATGAGCCGGCTTGAATAGTCCCTCAGTCCTGTGCTTTTTATGGTCAACTGGCACACACCGGCTGGGGCTGGCAGGTCTTGCCATCGATCGGGCATCTCGGTACAATCACCTCGACCTATTCGAAACCGCTCCCATGTTGCAGCGGTTGAATGAGCGGATTGACTGCGCCGGTGCGCCCCCCCGATCCTCGTAGATGCTGCGTCACCACCGTCTTATCGCCTGGCGCACGTGCCGGGCGTGGTCATTCCCAACCATGAGGCCATGTGCTTCACGAGAAGGGAGAATCATGCTTCGTCGTCTTTTGGGTCTCAGCTTGCTGATCTTGGTCGCGGCAAGTCTGGCCTACCAACCAACGGCTCACGCCGCGCCGGCCAAACCTGTGCTGGCCTTCTACTACCCCTGGTACGAATCCTCCGATTGGAATCCCGGACGCATGGCCGATCTGCCGCCCGAGCCCTACACCGGCGGTAACGACGGCGTGATCGCGCGGCATATTCAGCAGGCCGACGATGCCGGAATCGATGCGTTCATCTGCACCTGGTACGGTCCCAAAGAGCCGCGTCTCAACGAGCGCTGCGGCAAGCTGCTCAAAGCATCGGCCGGGCGCGACTTCAACGTTACATTTATTCCCGATCAAGCCGCCGATTTCACGGGCACGCTCAAAACTCAACAGGGCATGATCGATAGCCTGCGCTACCTGCGCGACAACTACATGAGCCATCCCAACTGGCTGCGCTGGAACGGCAAGCCGGTGATCGTCTTCTGGAATCTGCCGTCGTTTGGCGGCGTGGATGCCTGGCGACAGGTGCAGCAGGCGGTCGATCCGAACCACGAGTGGTTCTGGATGGGCGAGGGCGTCGATTTTAGCTACCTGGATGTGTTCGACGGGATCTATTTCTTCGACATTACCTGGGCCGCCGATCCTGCCAGCGCGATGAACTCGTATCTGCGGCAGCACAGCAACTACAACAAAACGCACAACACCAACAAGCCGTTCGTGGCAACCGTCATGCCCGGCTACGACGACTCGCGCATTCGCGGCGGGCACGTGGTGCGCGATCGGGCGGGCGGCGACTACTACCGGCGCTCCTGGCAGGCCGCGATCGACAAGGGCGCGCAGGCAGTTGTAATCACCTCCTGGAATGAGTGGTTCGAAGGCCATCAGATCGAGCCGAGCCGCAGCTACGGCAACCTGTATCTGGATCTGACCCGCGACTACGCGAATCGTTTCCACGGCGCGCCCGCACCAAATCCACAGCCTGCGCCCGGTGGATCGCGAACGTTCCCCGAGACCGGGCAAACCGTGAGCGGGCGGCTGCTGGAATACTGGAACGGCAACGGCGCGCTGCCGGTGTTTGGCCTGCCACTAACAGGTGAGGGCGAGCAGCAGACCAACGATGGACGTTTCCGTATGCAGCTTTTTGAGCGCAACCGGCTGGAGCTCCATCCCGAGAACGCGCGGCCCTACGACGTGCTGCTCGGCCGCCTGGGCACCGATCTGCTCTTCAAGCAGGGACGACCCTGGGAGACGCTGCCGCGTGAGCAGGCAAAAGCCGGCTGTGTTTTCTTCCAGGATACGCAGCACAACCTGTGCGAGCCGTTTCTGAGCTACTGGCGCACCCACGGCCTGGATCTGGGCGATCCCGGCATCTCACAGCGCGAAAGCCTGGCGCTCTTCGGCTACCCTGTAACCAGCGTGCAGTCAGAGCGCAACGGCGATGGCTGGACCGGCGAGACCCAATGGTTCGAGCGCGCGCGCTTCGAGTATCATCCCGAGAACCCGAACCCGTACAAAGTACTGCTGGGACGGCTGGGCGCCGAATTGCGCTAAGCTCGATCTTCAACTACTATAGACGACAGCTCACCCCACGTGGTGGGCTGTTGTGTTTGCTCCAAGGAGACGTGTTGATGCGTAGAATCATCCTCACCGTTGCGCTCGTGATTGGCCTGCTGGGCTTCAGGTCTCAGCCGATCCAGGCTCAGAATCGAAGCCGGCTGTTTCCCGAGACCGGCTGGCGTGTCGAGGGGCGGCTGCTCGAATTCTGGGAGGCGAACGGCGGTCTGGCGGTGTTTGGTCTGCCGCTCGGACCGCAGCAGCCCGCGACGACACCACAGGGTCAGTTTATAACGCAGCAGTTCGAGCGCGAGCGACTGGAGCTGCATCCCGAAAGCGCGCGGCCCTACGATGTGCAGCTGGGCCGGCTAGGCGAGGAGCTGCTGATCAAACAAGGCCGCGACTGGCGCGGGCCAAGCGCCGGCGTTCAGCTCGAAGGGCCGTGCCGCAGCTTTGCCGAGACCGGACGCGCGGTGTGCGGCGCGTTTCTCGATTACTGGCAGCGTCACGGCCTGGATCTGGGCGATCCCGGCGTCTCGCAGCGCGAAAGTCTGGCGCTCTTCGGCCTGCCGCTGACCGAGCCCAACTACGAGACCAACAGCTCGGGCGACCATATCATCACACAGTGGTTCGAGCGCGCGCGCTTCGAGTACCATCCCAACAATCCTGCCGCGTTTCAGGTGCTGCTGGGACGGCTGGGCGCAGAGCTGGCGGGTGAGGCGGTGGCACTGCCCACATTGAGCGTCCAGGCCACGCCGGCAGCAGTCGTGCAGGGCCACACCACCTCGATCCAGGTGCAAATCCCTGGCGCAAAAGCGGTGCGCGGCCAGCTGGGCGACGCTCCGGTCGCGCTCTTCAGCGCAGGGGATCGTGTCTGGACGGGGCTGGGCGGCGTGCCGGTGCTGACCGCGCCTGGTACGTTGCCGCTGCGCATCGAAGCCGATCTGTCCGACGGACGCACGGCAGTCTACCAGGGAGCGGTACGTGTGCTGGATGCGCGCTATCGCACTGAGAACATCAATTTGCCGCAGGAGGTCCAGGATCGGCTGGATCAGAACCGGGAGGCGATTGTCGCCGAGCGCCAGAAGGTCAACGCGATCTGGCCCCAGGCCACGCCGGAGCGATTATGGTCGGGCAAGTTCATCTTGCCGGCGCAGGGCCGCATCTCCTCGGACTTCGGGACCAGGCGCTCGTATAACGGTGGTCCTGTGGACTCGTTTCATGAGGGCCTGGACATCGCCAACGCGACCGGCACGCCGGTAGTTGCGCCGGCGCGGGGCCGCGTGATGCTGGCGGAGCCGGATCTGCTGGTGCGTGGCGGCGCGGTGATCCTGGATCACGGCCAGGGCGTGCATAGCGGTTTCTGGCATATGTCGGCGGTGCTTGTGCAGCCCGGCGCGATCGTGGAGCAGGGCCAGATCATCGGTCGGATCGGCGCGAAGGGCATGGTCACAGGGCCGCATCTGCACTGGGATGTGCGCATCGGCTCGATCAATGTTCAGCCGCAGGAGTGGATCGAGCGCAGCTGGAGCTGATCGCAAGCTTCGATCTGCTGCGCGAAACGTGCGAGCGCCTAGCTCGCACGTTTTGTTTTATTTGGCTGTGATTGGAGCGTAGGTTGTATTGGCGTTAAACAATGTCCAGGGCACAAGCGGGCTATCGTCGCCGCTGTCGAGGCGATCGAGCCACACACCGGCGACCCATCGTCCATTCGCGGCCAGATCCTGCGCGGGATTGTAGCAGCCGCCAGTGCTGGTGAAGACCTGTCGCGCGGTAGTTTGGTCAAAATAGAACGTGTACGCATCGCGCTGGCACTCTACGCTAATGCCTGACAGCGTCAGGATTTCATAGGTTCGCCAAGCGACGACCGGAACATCGCCAAAGTTGCTGCGCTCGACCACAATCTGCGGCTCTTCATCATGCACGGCGTTATTCGTGACGCGCGTCGGGCCTGGATCGACGCCGGAGCTGGGCGGCGTGTAGTACCAGATCTCGTTGTTGCCGGTAGCGCTGTTGTTGGCGGAGAAGACAACCGCAGGCGACCAGCTAAGCAGTTGAATATGTGGGCCACCGCGCAGTCGCCAGGGATTCCGGGCGGGATCGAGTGGAATGGTGCGCGTGCCGATTTCGCCGAAGCAAGCGGTAACAGGTGCCTCACAGTGAATTCTGACAATATCGTAGGCTCCGGCGTCGAAGGCATACACAATGTAGGGCGTGTTATTGGGATCGAGCGCGATGTCCCTGCCGCGAAAGTTGTAGTCGCCGTCATAATCGTAGCTGACGGTTGAGATGAAATCGCCGCTCGTACCGTTGTTGTTGCCGTACGCAGTCTCGCTTGATCCTATCTTACGTGCCGCCCAGGTGACATGGAGCACACCATCACTGCCGATCGCCATGCTTGGAGCGGCGGGCCGCATATCCCCTCGCAGCTCGACGTAGCCGCCGCTGGTACCGCCGCTTAACTGGCGATAGCGCATACGAGCAGGGCCTGGAGTTTCGACGAAGTAGACAGCGTAGACAATGTTGTCACGGGCCTTGAGCTTGGGGCCACTCGCGCTATTTCCAGCCGGCGTCGCGAGCGTCTGCGAGACGATCACGGTTGTATCGTTCGCATCTGCTGGAAAGATGCTGTAGTAATCCGTGCATATGCCGTCTTGACAAACTACCCGCGTGACAAACGCTCGGCCATCGGCGGTCACTGCAACGTCAGGAGATATGATCTGAGCGCCTGGTGCAACGCTAAACGCATACTGGTAGATCGGCGCGCCAAATTTGATGCGCTGGTACACAAGCTGGCAGCTTCCACCACCGCACTCGGTCCAGGCGTAGTGCTTGATTCCGTTGGCCTGTACTGCGACGGCAACCTGACTCGCGGTACCGCTGCCGATCAGTGGGCGCAGTGGTGCGAGCGATGTAACGCAGCCGGTCAGCAACGACAGCGCGATGACACAAGCGGACACGAGACGGAGTGGACGACGAGCGAACATACAAACCTCTCTTGTGAAACTGGATGGCGGCGATGCTGGGACTGGCCCTCAGCCATGCCCTGCGGGCAAACAAAGGAACAAGCGAACAAAGGAATAAGCGAACAAGGGAACAAAGGGAAATATCTTTCGGTTCTTGGTTCTTGGTTCTTCGCTCTTTGTTCTTTGTTCTTTGTTCTTCTACAATAGCAGCACAAATTATTGCTTGTGAAAGAACAGAATCCTATGCCGATCGGTGAGATACTTGAGGCGAATAGCACGTCGTTTGTGGCCGGAACGTACCGTCTGCTGGAAGCGCCACCGCTGGGCGCGCTGGTGCGGGCGGATGGACATGACGGCTGCTCGGCCTACGCGCTGGTCTACGATATTCATACGGCCAGCCGTGAGCTAGGCGGTCGCGCGGTGGTGCGTGGTCGTGAGGGCATGTATGACGGCGACATCTACGCTGAAAATCCTGATCTTGAGGTGGTGCTGCAAACTGAGTTTCACGCCCTGACCGTTGGATTCTGCGACGGTCCCGCGATCCGCCAGTATTTGCCGCCGCTGCCGCCGCCGGTTCACTACAGCGTGCATGTCTGCGCTGCCGACGAGCTGCGCCGGTTTACCGAGCGACTGGACTTCCTGCCTACGGTGCTGGCCGCGCGCGATCTGCCAGCCGATGAGCTGCTGGCAGCGGCTCTACGCCGCGCTGCCGACGTGCAGCCCGATCGCTACGCATTCCTGGTACAGGCAGGTCGTCAGCTTGCGCTGCTGCTACGCGACGAGCATACGCGGCTGATGACGATCTTGCAGCGCATCCGCTGAACGAAGAACCTGAAATCAAGAACCTAGAACCAAGGGAGCTTTCGGTAACTCCCGGTTCTAGGTTCTAGGTTCTTAGTTCTAGGTTCTTTTACCGCACAGTCATCGGCATTACGATGATCAGCAGGCTTTCGTCGCCGACCGGGCGGAAAACGCCCGGCGCGGCCTGAGTTTGCATCTCAAAGCCGACCTGCGGCGTATCCATCGCGTTGAGCGCCTCCTGCAAGAACTTGACGTTCAGCGCAATCTGTCCGCCCTCGCCTGTGATCTGCCCCTCAAGCTCGGATTTGTTATCGCCGATCTCAGTTGCGTTGGCCGAGAGCGTCATGCGGCCCGGCCCCCACTCCGCGCCCGACTCCAGCGTCACCTTGGCGATATTTGCGCTCGACGTGGCAAAGACCGATGCCTGCTTGGTCGCCTGAAGAAACGAGCTGCGATCCATCACGGCGCGCGTCGAGTACTGCTTGGGAATGATCCGCTGATAGTCCGGGAACTTGCCGTCGATCAGGCGGCTGACCAGATCGACGTTGTCGGTGTGGAACAGGATCTGGCTGCCGTTCGGCGTGATCGTAATGTCGACCGGGCTCTCGCCGTCGCCGATGATCCGGCCCAGCTCGATTAGAGCGCGCGCCGGAATGATCACCTCCTGGGAAACGCGCGCAGGCTCCGGCAGATCAAGCGTTTTGACCGCCAGCCGGAAGCCATCCGTCGCCGAGAAGGTGAGCGTATTGCCCTGAAGCTTGAAGAGCACGCCCGCCAGCACCGGCCGCGTATCGTCGGTGGCGGCGGCGAAGGCGACCTGATTGATCGCCTCACGCAGCGCGTCGGGCGCGAGCGAGATCGTGGGCTCGTCGGCGTCCACAGTCGGGATCGACGGGAACTCGTCGGCCTCGATGCCCTTGATATTGGCCTCGGAGCGGGCGCAGCGCAGGTTCACGGTCTGGGTTCGCTCGTCGAGCGAGAGATTAACCGCATCGTTGGGCAGGTTGCCGACGAAATCGGAGAGCAGCTTGGCCGGAATCGTCACGGCTCCCTCATCCTCGACTTTTGCGCCGATCCAGCAGGTAATGCCGACCTCCAGATTAGTGGCCTGGAGCCGCAAGCGCCCGCCTTCAGTCGTCAGCAGAATATTGGAGAGCACCGGCAGCGTGCTTTTGGAAGCTACCGCGTGGCTCACAATCGATAGGCCGCGCTTGAGATTTTCTTGCAAACAGGAGACCTTCATAGCCGCTTCTCTACTCCTTACCACAGTTCTATACCGGCAACGCTGCACGGCGCAACGGTCGCCCGACGCTTAAATTTGTTTTGGCTTGTCGCACGATTATAGCATAGCGATTCATGCTTGTCGGCATACTGTTTGCTGTCGTAGTTTTGCAGCTATCAGCATCACAAATCTGTGAGACTGACGAGGAGGAATTGGATATGGCCTGGTTTGGTGGCAATAAAGAGCAGCAGGCGGCAGAAGCGCTGATCATGACCGGATTGTACGCGGCGTCGCTGGCCGCTGCCGAGTCCTACGATGTTGCGATGGGCCGCATCGAAGAGGGCGATGTGTTTACCCTGTTCGGCAAGCTGCGCTCGACGCATCTGGATTTTGCCGACGATTTCAGGAAGCGCGTCAAGAAGTTGGGCCGCGATCCCGAAGATCGCACGGGCATCATGGAGAGCAGCGTGCGCGTGATCACGCGGCTACAGGCGGCCGGCTCCGTGCGCGACGTGCTGATCGCGATGCGGCTCGGCGAGGAGAACGGCGTGGCGATGTGTCGCGAGATCCTCGAAGAGAGCGAGCTGAGCGGCAAAAGCCGCAGCCTGATCGAGTCCTACAACCGCACGCATATCGATCATATTCGTGATCTGAGCGAGCAGATCGCGCTGCGCGGTACCTACCTCAGCACCAGCGCCGAGTTTTCCGCGCCGCAGTGGCTGCGCTATCCCAAGGCCGGCTTCTGGCTGCTGGAGGTGGCCGTGCTGGGCCTGGGCTATCTCTTCGGTCGTGGATCGCGCAGTAGCAGCAGCCAGCCCACGCGCACATCGCCGCGTGCCGACCTTGAGCGCAAAGAGTCGCAGCCGCTGCAATCGCGCGAAGTCGGCCGCTGATGTAGCGAACGTTGAAACTAAGCGCCTGAGCCAAGAGACGATCCACACGGGTCGTCTTTTGGCATGGCGGGCGGATCAATCACGCGCTCGCGGCGCTTTGTTACAATACGTGCTATGGAAGAACGAAAATCTGGCTTTACTATCCTGGCGCTGGAAACATCCTGCGACGAGACTGCGGCCGCGCTGATCCGCGATGGACGGCTGATCGTGTCGAATGTTGTCGCCTCGCAGATGCATCTCCACGAGCGCTACGGCGGCGTCGTGCCCGAGCTGGCGTCGCGTGAACATATCACCAGCCTTGCGCCTGTGCTCAACGAGGCGCTCGCGCCGCTGCCCAACGGCTGGGCGGATGTCGACGCGATCGCATGTACCTACGGCCCTGGCCTGCCCGGCGCGCTGCTGGCCGGAGTCAACGCCGCCAAAGGTCTGGCCTGGTCGCGGAACAAGCCGCTGGTGGCGGTGAATCATCTTGAGGCGCATATCTACGCTAACTGGCTTCATCCGCAGGTCGTCGGCGATCAGCCGGAGGTCGCCGAGCTTGAGCTGGCCCCTGCGTTTCCGCTGGTATGTCTGATCGTCTCGGGTGGCCACACGGCGCTGGTGCTGCTACGCGACCACGGCGACTACCAACTGCTAGGCCAGACTCGCGACGACGCGGCGGGCGAGGCGTTTGATAAGGCGGCGCGGATCATGGGCCTGGGCTATCCCGGCGGCCCGCAGATCCAGAAGATCGCGGCGGGCGTGGATGTGGGCAAGACCAAAGTGCCGCGCGCCTGGCTCGGCGACAGCTACGACTTCTCGTTCAGCGGCGTGAAAACCCATGTCTTGCATGAGGTTCAGCGCGCCAAGCAGGGCAGCGATGTGAATCTGTTCGAGGCTCAGCCCGAGTTCGTCGGCAAGCTAGCCGCCGCGTTTCAAGAGTCGATTGTAGATGTGCTGGTCAGCAAAACGGTTGCCGCAGCCCAGCGCTTCGAGGCCCGCACGATCTTGCTGGCAGGCGGCGTGGCGGCCAACACTAGCCTGCGCGACACGCTGATCGATCGCTCGCCGATTCCGGTGCGCTACCCGCCGATCTGGCTATGCACCGACAACGCCGCGATGGTTGGCGCCGCTGCCTATTTTCGCTTTGCCGAAGGCTTGCAAGCCGACTGGACGCTGAGCGTTAAGCCGAATCTCAAGCTGGTCGTCTAGGCCGATCCGCCGAATCTTTGGCGCAACTCTTAAGCGCATGTGTTCGTCTAACGCAAGACGGATGTATCAATAACTATCTCATCATATCAGTAAGGAGCGAACACATGTCGGACAACCCCGAGCACACTAACGAGGAGACCGGCCGGCTAGCCGGCTTTGGTGCGGGCGCAGTCGTAGGTGGACAGCTGGGCACAGTGCTGATCCCGATTCCGTTTGTAGGCACGTTTACCGGCGTGTTGCTCGGCGGCGCGCTGGGCGGCAAGGTTGGTCAGCGCTTCGGTCCTACCATTCTCAACGCAGTCGACAGCCTGGGCCAGGGTTTGTCGACGATGGTGCAGCCGTCGCAGCCGTCGCAGCGCTCATCCTCGATCCCGATTACCACGCCGGGCGCCGAGGCTGCACCCGAGGGCGATCTGCTGTCACAGCTGGAGCGCCTGGGGCAGCTGCGCTCTCAGGGGCTGCTGACCGAGGCAGAGTTTGCGGCGGCGAAGGCCCAGCTGCTTAATCGCTAACCCTCAGTTCTGGAAGACGCTACGATTGTAGCGCTTCTCTCACCGACGACAATGATCCTAAAGAGCGGAATTGATTCCGCTCTTTTTGTTTTGCTGGCTTCAAATCTGCTTCGGCGAGCACTACGTACGCAAGATCGTGTGTCGGTGGTAGATGAGCTACAGCCAGCAAGCTACTACACACGCCTTATAGACAGAGCAGCTAAACTGATATTGTGATATACGTCACTAAGTTGGGGGTTGACAAAGTATTTGCAAAAAGTGTATATTACCTGTGCAAAGGATGTTCAATATGTCTAGCGGTGCATATCTTTTTCTAGAAATCTCGACACTGGTGCTGTTCATGCTCAGCGCCTGGCACGCGTGGCGGCGTGGTCGTACGCCGTTCGTGGAGCTGATGAGCGCGGCGATCTACGGCATCTTGCTTGAGTGGGGCGATATTGTGATCTTCAAGACCTACAGCTACTCGCCGTACTTCTGGCTGGCGATTGGCCCGGTGCCGATCATTATCGGGCTGTGCTGGGGCTTGATCATCTATGGCGCGATGGCCTACAGCGATCAGCTTGGCCTGCCAACCTGGGCGGCACCCTTTGCAGACGCGCTGTGGGCGATCATTCTGGATCTGGCCTTCGACGCGATCGCGATCCGACTTCAGCTCTGGACCTGGACGATTCCGCTGTCGGCGGGCTACTTCGGCGTGCCGGCGGATAACTTTTTCGCCTGGCTGTTCGTGGCGCTGTCGTTCTCGGCGTATGTGCGCTGGGTTCGTCATCGCTTTCAGCCGGGCTGGTTCCGCGCGCTGCTGCAATTCGGCGCTCCGGTGGCGGCATTTATCGGGCTGCTACTGGGCATCGGGCTGTTCAAAGTGCTGGCGCGGCTGTTCTATCCGGCGGGCATGCCGGCGGGCGGTGGGCTGCCGATCTTTGCCGCTGCGATCGTGGTGTTTACTGCGCTGGTTGGCTTTGCGATCTGGCGACATGGTGTGCGCGTCCAGCCCGGCATCGATCTGATCCCGACGATCAGCCGCTGGGCGATGCACGGCTATTTTCTGGGCTGGGCCGTGCTGCTGGCGCTCATGCCGGAGCTACGTCTAGCGGGCATGGACCTGCCGCTTGTGCTGATCTGGGTGGCGCTGGCACTGGCGATCGTCGAGGCGCTTTTGCTGGTGCCATTGCTGCAACAGAACAAACGTTTTTGGCGTCAAATAACTTTAGTGCCGAGGCGACGCACGGCCGAAGCTGCTCGATCGTCCGGTCGGCGACGCGGGATTGATGCTGAGTGGACGAGCTAAACAGGCTGCAAAATTGGCTGGCGATTGGTCGGCCTGATGGCACGTTGCGTGCTATCAAAAAGTAAGTTTGGCTCTACCCTAGCTTAAACAAACAAGCGGCGAATCAATATCCTGCTTGAACCAGTGGTTGTTCGTGCTTCCCGACACACAACCATCCCAATCGATACAGCGCCGGCTGGCTTGACGTGCCGAGCACCGTAACGAGCGAAGAATGAGGCCGCAGATGGATCTTGAGGGACAAGTTGCGATCGTTACCGGCGCAAGTCGCGGTCTGGGACGTGCTATCGCGCTGGCGCTAGCCGAAGAAGGCGCGTCGGTGGTGCTGGCGGCACGCGACGGCCAGGCGCTCAACGAGGTCGCCGCTTTGATCGAAGGCCTGGGCCGGGACGCGTTCGTCGTGACGTGCGATGTGCGCGATCCTGCGCAGGTCAAAGTGCTGGCTGAGCGGACGCTGGCGGAATGGTCACGGATCGATGTGCTGGTCAACAGTGCTGGCGTAGCGCTGCGGCGGCCCTTCGTCGAGATCTCCGAGCCGGACTGGGACGCCGTCGTCGATACGCTGCTCAAGGGCACGTACCTGGTAACGCAGGCGGTGCTGCCGGCCATGATCGCGGCGAAGCGAGGCAACATCATCAACCTGATCGCGCCGCTGGAAAAGATCGCCGTGCCGGGCTTCAGCGCCTACACCGCCGCTAAATACGGCGTGACCGGGCTGACGCAGACGCTGGGCAAAGAGCTGCGGCGCTACGGCATCAACATCAATGGCTTGCATCCCGGCGGCTTTGCCGATACGACAATGGTACGTGAGAACGTGCCGGAGCTGAAGCAGGATCTGCTCGATCCGTCGATCGTCACACCGGCCGCAGTCGCACTGGCAACGCAGCCACCGCGCGGCCTGACGGGCAACACCATCGACGCGCTGGCCTGGAATACGGATGGAGGACTAGGAGGAGGATTGCAGTGAGAAAAAGGAGGACGCGGGGCTAAACAACATTCGGCCATTATGACCAATCTTTTTCGCCCCCGTAAGCGTATAGGTACATACGTGTGTTGTGTTTGAGTTTGTAGCTTGTAAACCATTGCCCGGAGACCCCGTACGTGTGGCAGTGGATAAGGTGGGTGAACCATGCATGCGAATATTGCTGCTGACGGTGCGGAGCCGAGGGATGATCAGGTATCGGGAATGGCCGATGCCTGGGATGAGCCAGCGCTGGAGGCAGATGCTGAAGAGGAAGAGCCTGGAACGTCGGAAGATCCGATCCAGCTCTACCTCCGCGAGATTGGTCAGGTCTCACTATTGACGGCAGCGCAGGAAGTATCACTCGCGCAGCGCATCGAGCGTGGAAAGGCCGCTCGGCTCCAGCTTGAGGAGGGCGTGCCTGGTGCGGACCGCGCACGGCTTGAAGAATTTGCGGCCGATGGCTCACTGGCACGACAGGAGCTGATCCAGGCGAATCTGCGTCTCGTAGTCAGTGTTGCGAAGAAATATATTGGCCATCAGCTCTCGTTCCTGGATCTGGTTCAGGAAGGTAACCTTGGCCTGATGCGCGCCGTCGAGAAGTTCGACTGGCGCAAGGGCAATCGCTTTTCGACCTACGCGACCTGGTGGATTCGCCAGGCGGTGAGCCGCGCGCTGGCTGAGCATGGTCGCCTGATCCGGCTGCCGGTGCATCTGGGCGAGATGATCGTGCAGGTTCGGCGCACGATGCACAAGCTGGAGCAGGCGCTCGAACGGCCGCCGACGCACGAGGAGCTGGCCGATGCGCTCGGCATCAGCGTGCGTAAGGTCAAGCGCCTGCTGACCGCAACAGTCACGCCGGTCTCGCTTGAGCAGCCGGTCGGTCCTGACGGCGATACGTTTATCGGCGAGATGCTCTCCGACGAGCGCGAAGACGGGCCGATGGAAGTCGCCACGCAGAACTTGCTGTATCACGACATTCATGCGGCGCTGGGCGAGTTGCCCGAGCGCGAGCGGCGAGTGCTCTCGCTGCGCTACGGCCTTGAGGACGGCAAGCGACGGACGCTGGAAGAAGTCGGCGCTGCGTTCGGCATCACCCGTGAGCGAACACGCCAGATCGAGGCCGACGCCATGCGACGACTGCGCGCGCCGGAAGTTGGCCGCAGATTGCAGGGCTACCTGGAGTAGCTACGATCGGTGAGCAGAGGAGCTAGGAGCAAGGGACAGGGTTTAGCGCCTGTCCCTTCTGATTTTTAACGACCGCGAAGCTTCCACAGGCCGCCGCGCGTTTTGCGATAATCGGGAGCCAGCACCGCCAGCACGCCGCAGTACTCCTGATCGCTCATGCGCGATTGCAGCGGCGGATCGATCTCTTCCAGCGTCTGGTTGGTGGTGATCACCGTGGGCAGCTGCGCGTTGTAGCGGTAATTCAGGATCTGATACAGCTTTTCTTTGGCCCAGGCCGTCGACGAGTGCGCGCCAAAGTCGTCGAGGATCAGAAACGGTGTGGCGCGAACCTCGTAAAACACCTTCTCGTAGGTTGAGGAGCTATCACCGCCAAACGAGGCCCGCAGCGAATCTAGTAGATCCGGCGTGTTGATGAACAGCGTCGGCAGGCCGCGCGACAGCCGATCGTTGGCCATGGCGGCGG
>DASWTW010000487.1:0-16527 GCA_036401895.1 Herpetosiphonaceae bacterium
CAGACACGTCCACGCCGACACCGTACAATACGCCGGTGACGCCGACCAATACGCCAACCAATACACCTACCGATACGGCCACGCCGACGCCAACCAACACGCCGACCTATACGGCCACGTCGACGCCGACCAACACGCCGACCAATACGGTCACGTCGACGCCGACCAACACGCCGACCAACACATCGACGCCAACGATCACGCCGACGCCGACCAACACGCCGACGATTACCATTACGCCGACCAGCACCAGCACGCCGACGATCACGCCGACCACGGTGCCGACGACGTACAAGCAGTACATTCCGATCGCGGCGGCCTGGCCTGAGCTGGTAGCATCGGTGCGAGTGGAGCCCAGCAAGTCGACGTTTGCGGCCGGTGAGCCGGTCAGGATCATCGCGACGATCACCAACCTCGGCACAACACGATCGTCGCCGGTGTGGGCCGACCTGTTCATCAACCCGTCGTCGCCGCCGACCAGGACCAACATTCGCTGGAACGATGCCTGCGGCATGAATCCATGCTTTGGTATCGCCTGGGAGGTGCCGTCGATCGCGCCGGGGCAGAGCATCACGCTGACCTCAGATCCGGGGAACTTTGGCGAGCGCTACTCGGTCTGGCCGGGCTGGTTCGCCGCAGGGACGCGAGATCTGTATCTCTACGTCGACAGCTGGAATCCAGGCGTTGCTACGGGCGGCTCCCTGGAAGAAAACGAGACCAATAATCGTGCTGAGCTGCACGGGCTGCAAGTAACCGGCTCGAATCCGCAGGTTACGCGCGATACCGGGGATGTGCAGAAACGTCCAGTTCGCTAAACGACGGTCTTTGGATGGGTGCGCTGTTTGGTCGGCGCGCCCATCTGCTATAGTGTGAAGTAAAGCTCAGGGTTTGGAATGCTTCAGGGTGCTGCCTTTGCTCCGGGCAGCCCGTCCCAGGCCCAGCCGAGCAGCCGATTGCCTTAGGATCGAGTTTTTTCGGAGGAACAGAGACGCATGATCCGACCCTACATTCGCGCCTTGCTTGTGCGTACAGGACTCTTCGTTATGATCGGTCTGGCCCTCCAGATCGTCATCGCCTCGCCGGCGCGAGCGCAAACGCCGCCCCGCCCAACGATCGAGCCAACTGTGACGCCAACGCCGACCAGCGTACCGGTGAGCACCCCAACGGCGACAACCGTCCCGACAGCGCCGCCTAAAGATGACGAGCCAGACCCGACAGATACGCCTGCCGGACGGATCATCGGCACTGTGATCGATCTGACGACGAATGCGCCGGCACGCGGCATCACGGTTGCGATCGGCGATGCTACCGTGACGACCGACGCGAACGGCAACTATCAGAGCGCAGAGCTGGCGGCTGGAAGCTATCGTGTGGCGCTGGTGCTGACCGCCGCCCAGGGCACGCCCGCGCAGGAGCCGATCGTGATTGCGCTGGCAGCCGGCCAGACGGTGACTCAGCATCTAGCCTTCCGCAGCCCGATCGCCGCGACTGCTACCGCGCTGCCAACCGCTACCGCACCTGCTGCTCCGACGACGATTCCGCCGACGGCAGTACCAACCAGCCGCCCGACTGCTCCCGTCACGCTGCCGGATACTGGCAGCAGCGCGCAGCAGACGAGCCTTTCAACCGGCGTTGTGGGCATGATCGTGCTGCTGCTTGGCGTCAGCATCTGGGGTCTGACTGAGCGATCGCGCCGCAGAGCCGTGAAAGCTCGCTCGCGCTAGTCAGCCTTTTTCGTAAGCAGATCGCTAAGAAACCGTCGAAGCTGTGACGCTCGGCGGTTTCTTGCTGTGTCGACGGTGGATCTGCTTAGCTCCTCAACGCCGCCCGCGCAGCGCCACGATCCAGCCTCCGATCAAAAGTACTTCACCCAGCGCGTCCAGCAGATAGATCGGGGAGATGCGGCGCCTGGCGACATAGACCACATCGATCGTGGTGAGCGCAGCCGCACTACCGATCCCGAGCAGCGGCAGCTCCGGCCCCATGCGGCGGCGTACGCCCGCCATCGTCAACGCCGCGCCAACTACGGTGATCAGCAGCCCAACGGTTTTAACCAGCCAGAGATCGGTTTTGGGGCCAGTCACTTTTTGGAACGTGTCGATGCTGACCAGAGCCCAGATGCCGGTCGGGATGTAGTAGAGCGCCTGTGCCAAGGCGACGATCCGCAGCAGTGGTGAGGCCGGCACTTCAGAGGTGCCTGGCTCGATCGATGGGCGAGCTTCAGCGCGTTCGTTCATGCATTCCTCGTGGGAGCGATTGGTTGCGGGAATCGAAAGCGGCCGGAATTTGCTCCCCACGATTCCGACCGCTTCCAGGAGGCTCCACATGGCTTGTTCGCACTATATGCTTTAGCAACATGTATGCCAGACGGCGGCACTTTGCCGATCCAGATTCCGCAATCGAACGCCTGGCTGCGCAATACTCCTCCGCTGCTAGACACGTGCCTGGACACCGTTGGTAGTATAGAGTGTGGGATGTGTCCCGTGATCGGCAAGGTCGCCGGCACTTCACCACCAACCGAAACCAATACCTGGAGCTGCGCGATGAAAACGACCTTTACGACGACTGTGGAGCAGGCAGAAGGCAAGCAAGCGACCGGGCTGCGCGTGCCGGCTGAGGCCGTGAGATCATTCGGAACCCATAAGCGGCCCAAAGTTGTGGTGCATCTGAATGGCTACGCATACCGCAGCACCGTCGCGGCGTACGGCGATGTGTTTATGCTGCCCCTCAGCGCGGAGCATCGGACGGCGGCCGGGCTCAAGGCCGGCGATGAGGTGGAGGTCACGCTTGAGCTTGATAGCGAGCCCCGCACCGTCGAGATCCCGGACGATTTAGCGGCTGCTCTCGCCGAGCATGAGGGTGCCCCAGCGACGTTCGACGGCCTGTCTTTCTCGCAGCGCAAGGAATATGTGCGACAGGTCGAGTCCGCCAAAGCTCAGGAGACTCGTGAGCGTCGGATCGCCAGCATTGTCGCCAAGCTGAGCGGAAAGTAGCCTCGGAGGGCATATCGCGCCAGGTAGCCGACGTCCAGCCATGCTTGCACGCGTGCCGGCCACAACATCGCAGCGGGCACGCGTGTACGACTGCTATCTTGGCGAGGCGAGCTGCTGCTGCACAATCCGATTATCGTTCCAGCTCTGGGCGTTGACCTGCACGACGAAATAGCCGACCGACTGCGGATCGCCGTTCTGGTTGAAGCGATAGTTGCCGCTGATGCCCTGGAACGGCGGCAGCGTGCGCATCGCCTCCATCACCTGCTCACGCGTCGGGAAGCGACCGCTGGAGCGGGCCGCGCGCGCGATGGCCTGAATACAGATCGTGGTGGCATCGTAGCTCTCGGGTGAGAACGGCGGCGCGTCCTGGCCGAATGCCGCCTTGTAGTCTTCGGCGAACTTCCGGGCCTGCGGAAATTCTTTGACCGGAGCGGCTACTGTTGTGAAGTGCATGCCGTTGACTGTTTCACCGGCGAGACTCGCCAGCTCTGGATTATCCAGGCTATCTGAGCCCAGGAATTGCGCCCCGATGCCACGTTCGCGCGCCTGTTTGAAGAACACGCCCGCCCGATTGTATGAGCCCGCGAAGTAGATCACGTCGGGATTGACCGACTGGATCTCGTCCAGCAGCGGCGTAAAATCGATGGTCTGCTGCGTATCGTCGTAGGATTGAAACCCTGCCACTGTGACGCCGTTGGCCTGCATATCCTGCCGAAAGAACTCGGCGATGCCGCGCCCATACTGGGTATCGTCGTGGATGATGTAGGGCCGCTGATTTTTCAAGACATCCCGGCTAAACCGCGCGGCGACCGCTCCCTGGACATCGTCACGGCCAACTACGCGCCAGACAGTATCGTTGCTGTCGGTGACCTGCGGATTGGTGCTGCCGGGCGAAATCTGCACCAGATTCACCGGCGCGTAGATCGGCTGAGTGGCCAGCGTCACACCCGAGTTGTAGCTCCCAACGACACAAAGCACGGCCGGGTCGGCAACGATCGCCTCGGCATTGGCCTTGCCCTGCTCGGGCAGCGCCCGGTCGTCGAAGGGCATAAACTCCACCTGAAAGCCTAGATCGGTCAGCGGCCGGTTTTGCTGAAGGATCGACAGCTCCGAGCCATGCAGCAGGCCCGTACCTAAGGTTCCCCACTCGCCGGTGATCGGGCTTTGCAGCGCGATTCGGATCGTATTGGGTGCGGCCGGTGGGCGGGCTGGCGGCGGCACGATCGCCACTGCCGGCTCTGTGGGTGCTTCAGTCGGCTCCGCGGTTGGCTCCGCAGTTGGCTCTGCGGTTGGCTCTGCGGTCGGCTCTGCGGTCGGGCTTGGCGCGGGGCTGGCAAGCTCGGCTGTGGATGTGGCGGCAACACTCGCGGCCGGATCGCTCGGCAGCGCCCCGATGGCCTGCGCGCTGGTGGTGCTCGTCGGCGAGGGCGCGCTCACCACGTCCGGCGAAGCTCCACGGCCCTGCCAGCGCCAGAATGTCCAGACACAGCCTAAGAGCAGGAGCGCCGCCACCGGAATCGCCCAGCGCATCCATGCCGGCCGACCTGTGCGCGCTCGCTCCCCGGATGCGGCGGCCGGGGTCACGCTAGCCCTGGAAGACCGCGGAGCCGCCACTGGCACGGGCTGTGCGTTCGGCTGCACGGCCGTCTCAAAAGCTTGCTGCATCTCAGCCGCCGAAAAGTAGCGATCCTGTGGCTCAAGGTTCAACCCTTTTGCCAGCACCTGACTCACCGCCGCGCTGACTGTGGGCTCGGCCAGATGAGCAGGAATCAGCGGATCGCTGCGCTCTTTCTGGTACATCTCCAGCCAGCGCACATTCGCCGGCGCCGGCGGTTTGCCGGTCAGCAGATGGTAGACCGTGGCCGAAAGGCTATACAGATCGCTTTCGGGCAAGAGCAGGCCGGTGCTATGCTCGGGCGAAATATACTGTCGCGAGTCTGAGCTTGACGGCACGGCGCCGTTCAGGCCAGTCGAGATGCCGAAATCAACCAAAAAGATCGTGCCATTGGAGAGAATCAGATTAGCCGGCTTGACGTCGCCGTGCATCACCGGGGGCGTGCGGCTATGCAGATACTCCAGCGCATCCAGGATTTGCACCACCCAGGTACGAATCTCGTCCACCGAGAACTGCTTCCTGGTGCTCAGCAGCTGCTCAAGGCTAGAGCCATCGATATAGTCCATCACGAAAAACTGAAGGTGGCTCTCCTCGAAGACCTCGATCGCCGACGGCAGATTGGGATGCCGTAATTTGGCCAGCAGCCTGGCCTCTTGGAGAAACCGCTCGCCCGGCAGTGTGTCGCCATTTTGTTTGATGGCAACCGACCGGTCCAGGTTTTCATCGAAGGCCTCGTAGACGCAGCCCGTCCCACCATGGGAGATCACCCGCTTGATACGGTACCGTCGACGGATTAATGTATCGGGAGGCAGTTCTAGCATACGGCATCTCTCCTGATCGATGGGGGGATGATAGCTAACCTCTTTCTCAATAGCACACCTGGAGCACGTCAGGGCGGGATGAAGCGTGCTCAGCAAGCAATAGTGAGCGCTCATATGTACCGGCACGCTGGCATCGGCAGCGTACGACGAGCAAAGCTTAGCTGTTCAGCACTTCTGTATCCAAGTATGCATCCGAATTCATCATCGCGACGATCATGTACTGGCTAACCGTCGTGCAGCACCTGTCCGCTGTGCCGGCCCGAGCACTATCGCCGTACGTCCACTGTCGGCGTCACAAGGGGAGACCCTGCCGTGTTCAGTGCAAGCTCTGTGCCCGCATCACGATCTATGCCAGGCAAAATATATTAACTTCTTCAGCTACTGGGGCGCCGAGCAGATCATTGATCAGTAAAGGCACGGCATGGCCGTGCCCTGGAAACGTGCAAACTGGCTCAGGAGCGCTGCGCTACTTCAGCGTCAGCGGCAAACGTTGCAGCCGATGCATCAGCGGTCGCTCGACATAGCGAACCTCGGAAGGCGGCACCGCCAGCCGCAGGTTGGGGTAGCGCGCAACCAGCGTGCCCAGCGCAATCTGCCCTTCTAGCCGCGCCAGCGGCGCACCCAGGCAGAAATGAATCCCGTGGCCAAAGCCGAGATGCTTGTTGGGCGTGCGTGCAATATCGAAGGTGTCGGGCTTCTCGAAAACACGCTCGTCACGATTCGCCGACGCCAGCAGCGGCATCACCGTTGCGCCTTTCGGGATCGTGACGTCACCGAGCGTGACCGCTTCGGCCGTGTAGCAGGGCTTGGTGGATGCGACCGGGCTGTTGAAGCGCAGGATCTCCTCGACGGCCGATCCGATCAGATCGGGCTGTTGGCGCAGGCGATCCAGCTGATCAGGATGCGTCAGCAGCTCGTAGGCGCCATTCCCGATCAGATTGATCGTCGTCTCATAGCCGGCAATCAGCAGCAAGATCGTCATCGAGACCAGTTCGTCTTCGCTCAACTGTTGCCCGGCATCTTCTGCCTGGATCAGCGCGGTCAGTAGATCGTCACCTGGAGCAGCCCGGCGTTTGGCGATCAGGTTGCGAATAAAAGCTTCGATCGCGCGCATGTCGAGATACAGACCGACCATGTTGCGCAGGCTCAGGCTGCGTGTAAACACGCCAGTCCACTGCCGAAAAGCCGCGCGATCCGCCTCGGGAATGCCCAGCAGCTCGGCGATCACCGTCACCGGGATCGGCTGCGCGTAGGCCATCAGCAGATCGACGCTGGGCTGCTGCTCGGCGCGATCGAGCAGCTCATTGGCAAGCGACTCGATGCGGCCCGCGAGTCGGGCGACGGTTCGCGGCGTGAACGCCTGGTGAACCAGCGTGCGCAGCCGGCGATGGTCGGGCTCATCGGCGAGAATCATACTCTGGGTCATCGCCGCAAACGCCTTGGGTAAGGGAATTGGTGTGCGGCGAGCCTTGCCGGTGGCCGTGGTGCGATTGCGCACAAAGCGTGGATCTTTGAGCATAGACAGCACATCGTCGTAGCGCGCGAGGACGTACATCTGCATCAGCCGGCCCATCCTGGCCTTGCTGACCGGCGCGTGGTCGCGCAGCCAACGATAATAGGTGTACTCGTTCCGCAGAAAGTCCGCTGAGTTGATATTGATCGGCTGTGTGGTATACATGATCGTGCTCCTGAAATCGGCGGGTGGCTAAAGCCGCGCCTGTTAATGATCAGCCCATACAAAGCATCTTGATCCAGAGGTTGGTATTGCGATCGCCATTGAGCAGATCAACAGGGAGGCGGTGGGCCATGCGTGCGCGGAACACCATACTCGGCAGGCAGCACAGTGTCAGCCGTCCCTGGCGCAAGGAGGCTGTAGGCGAGATTAGCATGGTGGATTGCGGCGGATCGGAGGTGGAGCGTGTGGGCGATGAGTCGGCTGGGAGTGCGCATTGTCGGCTGCCTTACACAGATCGTCCCGGCACCTAGCCCGGCAATTCGCCCGGCGCTGGAACGATGATCGTGACCGGCGCACAACAAAGCGCCGGTATCTGCCGACCAGACTTCCCGGCGCTCCTGAAATCGCTATGTCTAGTATAGCACAGCCGCTCAGCTGAGCGCTAGATGCGCGTGATGCCGCTCAGCTGTCAACCTGGATTAGACCGCCCTGGCTCCGGTGTAGACCACCTCGATCAGAATGCGATCCGGCGACTCGAACATCACCTGGTAGTAGGTGTGCTCCTCGCTCTGGCTAAACTCCGGACGGTGACGCGGCGTTTCGAAGAGCGGCTGGAGGCCGTGCTCCGTCAAATAGGTCACGACCGCATCGACATCTGCCTGTGATGCCGCGCCCAGCGCCAGATGATTCATACCCGGCCCGTCGTAGTCGTTGTCGACCGCTTTGCTCTGGCCGACGAACCAGAGACTGACGCCGTTGGTATCGATCACACCAAGCATGCCTTCGGCGGCGTAGAGCGTCTGCCAGCCCAGGAACATCAGCAGCTCTGTGTAGAACGGAAGGTGATCAGGTTGGACATTGAACTGAATGTGTGTGAGATGGGTTTGCATGAACGCTTTCCCTCCTTGAGACCGTGCTGAGACGCCGGCTACAGTAGAGCATTCGTTCTAATTTGTCAATTCGCCGCTGCTTGGTGTATATCATAGGAGGAATGATCTCCGCGATACGAAAGGATACTCTGCATGACAGCTGATCGATCTGCGACCTCTGCCGAACGCCCCGGAGTCTACCAGCCGGGACTCCGCGATATGCTGACCCTCGACCAGCCACAGGAGATTCGAGTCTCGCCGAATGGTAGCCGCGTGGCGATCAAGGTTCGCACAACCAGCTGGAACGCTAATCGCTACGACACGCTCTGCTACATCCATGATCTGGACAGCGGCACGACGCGACCGCTGACGCGGACCGGCTGTGTATCGCAGATGGAGTGGGTGGATGATCACACGCTGGCCGTGCTCAAACAAGGGCCGAAAGACGACGATACCGCGCAGATCTGGCTGTATGAGGGTCTGCTCGGCGATGGCTGTGTCATCACCGAGCACGAGCCGGGCGTCGAGTGGTTCAAGCCCTTCGCCGACGGCGTGATCTTCCTGGCCCGCCATCCCGAGCGCAAGGAAAACCAGAAGCGCAAGGATCGCTTCGGCACGTTTGTACACTTTGAGCAAGAGGTCAGCACCTCGGCGCTGTATTATGTGGGGCTACCGGAGCTGCGCGAGCATGAATTGCAGGTCCGCACGACGACTGAGGAGCAGGCGAAAAAGCTGGTTCGGCCGCAGATCGAGGTGAGCAAGCTGCTGCCCGAGATCCTGTCGATCCGCGAGGTGATCGACTCGCCGGCGGACGACGCGCTGTACCTCAACTGCTGGAAGCGCGACGATCTTGTCTCGTATCGCGATACCAGCAGCTACCAGATCCGGCTGCATCCGCGCGCCGCGCTGGCCGAGTATATCCGCCGTGAGTCGGCGAAGAACGACAAAAAATCCGAGGACGAGGCGGAATCATCGGCGGGGGACGACGCGCAGGAGGATGTGGCCTATCTTGGCGCGATCACACGGCTGCAATTGCCGCGCGGCGCGTCGGTGGCGGCGGTCTCTCCCGACGGCTCCAGGCTGCTGGTTGGACATCAAGGCCGCGACGAGCGCATGTACACTCATCGCGATCTATGGCAGATCGACGTCACAGCCGCGCTCGCCGCCTGCGACTCCGCCGATTGTCTGGCGGCAATGCAGAACATCAGCGCGTCGCTCGATCGGCTGTTCATGGAGCAGTACTGGACCGAGCGCGGCATCTTCGCGTCGTATGTGGACGGCACCTGCGTTCGGATCGCGCACCTGAGTGCCGAGCAGGTAACGCCGCTGGAGATGGAAGGCATCTTCCCGGTGCTAGATTTTCATGCCAACCAGGCGGGCCAGATCGCGCTGATCGGCGCCAACGCCCGCACGCTGCCCGAGGCGTATCTCGCCACGCCCACCGCCGACGAATCACAGTGGCAGGTGCGGCAGCTCAGCGATTTCGGCGCCGCCGCCAAGGATTGGGACTGGGGCACCGTCGAGACGATCCGCTGGACCAGCACCGACGGCACCGAGATCGAGGGCGTTCTGCGCAAGCCCAGCAACTTCGATCCGCATAAAAAGTATCCGCTGGTCTTTGTCGTCCACGGCGGCCCGATGTGGTTTTCGGCGGCCTATCTGCTGACCGGCTACGAGCGCAGCTATTATCCGGCCGTGCAGCTTACGCACAAAGATGTGCTGGTGCTCAGCCCGAACTATCGCGGCTCGGTGGGCTATGGGCAGGCGTTTGCCGAGCTGAACGTGAATAATCTCGGCGTCGGCGATCTGTGGGACGTGGAGAGCGCGATCGACTATCTGGCCGAGCAGGGCTTTGTGGATACCGACAACGTCGGCTGTATGGGCTGGTCGCAGGGCGGGTATATCTCGGCCTTTGTGGGATTGCACTCAACCCGCTTCCGCGCGGTCTCGGTCGGCGCGGGCGTCTCCGACTGGTACACCTACCACATCAGCAACGATGTGCCGCATTTCACTCTCGATTATCTGTCGGGCTCGCCGTTCCGCGACCGCGACTTGTACATCAAGACCGCGCCGATGAGCAACATCGCGCAGGCCAGAACGCCAACGCTGATCCAGCACGGCGAGGACGATCAGCGCGTGCCGCTCTCGAATGCGCTTGAGCTGTATCGTGGGCTGCGCGAGATGCAGGTGCCGGCCGAGCTGTTCGTCTATCCCGGCATGGGCCATCCGATCACCAAGCCGCGCGAGAATCACGCCGTGCTGCACCAGAACCTGACCTGGTTCAGCCACTACCTGCTGGGCGAAGAGCTGGAGCTGGAATAGCTTCAGCGCCGCTCAAGCACGGTGAGCAACGTCACACTGCGGACAAACGTATCAACGATCACCTTCGATTCGAATCAGGATCGAAGGTGATGGCCCACCGGCCTGCTAATAGCTGAGGTAGAAGTTGTATGAGCTGGTTTCTTGAGTGGAGCAAGTATGCGGTCATTCTCGTGTATATCTGGTTTGGTATCGCCTACGGGGTGAGCGCGCGACAAAGCCGGCAGCGAGCTGCGTGGGCGGCTGGCATTGGCTGGTTCGTCGGGGGCTTTTTCCTGTGGGGGCAATTCAGATCTAACCTCAGCGAGTTCAGCCCCGTTATCACTGCGCTGTTCGTGTTCCTGGTTTGCTTGCCGCCGCTGCTGCTGGCTCTTCATCTACTGCGCAAGGGCCGCGTGCATGGATATGCGCATCTCCACAATGTGCTGCTGTTTCGCTCGTCACAATACCCTCCATCGCAACCACGCGAGGCGCGCCCCGAGATAGCCGTCATCGTGCTGCTACTGCTGCTCGGCAGCGGTACCACGCTCGTCAGCACCGGCTTACGAGCCTGCCACCTGCTGGATCGGGGCCTGAGCATCAGCGGCTGCCGGCGCGCGTTGACGCTTCCGTATTCGCTGCAAGAGCTTGCGTTTTCACCGGATGGGCAATATCTTGCCGCCACAGACCGCGAATTACATGTCTGGCACAGCGAAACCGCGAAACGGCTGGCAACCCTGCCCACCGACATCGAGGCCAAAAGTGTAGTCTTTGCGCCGAATAATCAACTGTTCGCCATCGGCGGCTACCCCTTCTATGTCCAGCTACGGTCGCTGGCGGACAACACGCTTGAGCGCAAGCTTACGATCGGCGACACCGCCGAGAGCCTGGCTTTCTCGCCCGATGGCCGGCTGCTGAGCGCCGGAACGCGTGGCGCCATTTATATCTGGGACATAGCCGAAGACCGAGAACTGCATCGACTGCCGGCGGACGGCGAGGTCTACAGCGTTGTCTTCGCGCCCAATGGCCGCCTGATGGCCAGCGGCGGCTATGACGGCCAGGTGACGCTGTGGAGCGTGCCCGACTTCACCAGGCTGCATACCTTTAAAAGCAACACGATCTATCAGCTGGCTTTTTCGCCCGATAGCGAGCTGCTTGCGGCTGCTCAATTCGCCGACCGCGTGACGGTCTGGCGTGTATCCGATGATTATCAGCAAGTCTGGACCTTCAGCGGCCAACCGACGCAGGACCCGACCGAGGAGGAGCTACCGTACGAGCCGATGTGGAGCGTTGCTTTCACACCGGATAGCAGGTATCTCGTCAGCGGCTCCGGCAGCGGCGCACTCCGTATTTTGCAGGTCGCGGATGGGCGAGTACAAAGCACGCTCCAGTTCGACGATCAGGTCCGCAACGTCGCGATCTCGCCCGATGGCGAAACACTGGCGATTGGCCTGCGCGACAATACCGTGAGACTATGGCGCTTGTCGATGGCGCTTCCAGCTCAGGCCAGCGGCGCTGGCGAGTGAGCCCCAAACCAGAGGCTGCATCCGAGCGCTACTTATGTCATACAGATTATCACGAAGCTGTCTGTGAGCGGCTGAAGATAGGCTTCGGCACGCTTGACGTCCGGCATATACTCTCGATCGAAGAACACCGTCACAGCTGATCAAGACACGAAGGAGCTCAGCATGCAACGTCATATCGTCAACCCGTGGCCGTGGCAAGATGCCTTTGGATTTGTGCAGGCCAATGTCGTCGAGGGCGGAAAGCGTACCGTCTACTGCGCGGGCCAGGCTTCCGTCAGCGACGACGGCCAGCCGCTGCACGTGGGCGATCTCGCGGCGCAGATTCACCAGGCATTCGATAACCTTGAGACCGTTTTGCGCGCCGCCGACATGAATTTGAGCCAGGTTGTGCGCCTGACCTACTACACCACCGACCTCGACGGACTGCTGGCTAACTGGAACGTGATCCTGGAGCGGCTGAACCAGGGCCAGTGCAAGCCCGCGAGCAGCGTCCTCGGCGTCACCAAACTGGCCTTTGATCTGATGATCGAGATCGAGGCGACCGCTGTAGAATAAACTCTGCCGATTAATCGCCCCGCGAGCGAGATGTTAGGATGCCGACCCTGGCGTCGAAAGACGAGCCATGAGCGAAATCTATGTCCACGGCTACGATGCCCGCGAGAACGAGCGCTTGCAGGACCAGGCTGGAATCCTGGTCGATCTGCTGCCCCACGACACCGCCTACCCGCCCGGCAGCAGCGTGCTTGAGGCGGGCTGCGGCGTGGGCGCGCAGACGATCACGCTGGCGCAGCGCAGCCCGCTGGCGCACTTCACATCGATCGCTCCGCCGAGTCGCTGGGCCAGGCTCGGCAGCGGGTAGAAAACGCGGGGCTGACCAACGTCGAGTTTCAGCAGGCGGACATCTTCGCCCTGCCGTTCGTCGCCGAGTCCTTCGACCATATCTTTGTTTGTTTCGTTCTGGAACACCTGACGCGGCCGGTCGAGGCCCTGGTGATTCTCAAACGGCTGCTGAGGCCCGGCGGCACGATCACCGTGATCGAGGGCGACCACGGCACGACCTACTTCTATCCCAGAAGCGCCGCCGCCGACGCCGCGATCCAGAGCCTGGTCACACTGCAAGCGCAGCAGATGGGCGGCAACGCGCTGATCGGCCGTCAGGTCTATCCGCTGCTGGTCGAGGCCGGTTTTCAGGCGGTGCAGGCATCGCCGCGCATGGTCTATGTCGATGCCAGCCGGCCGGATCTGGTCGAGGGCTTCACCAAGAAAACCTTCACCGCGATGATCGAGGGCGTTCGTGAGCCGGCGACCGCGGCGGGGATCATCCAGGCGGAGCACTTCGACGCCGGCATTCGCGATCTCTACCGGACAACACAGGCCGACGGCGTGTTTTGCTATACCTTCTTCAAGGGCGTGGCCGAGAAACGGGACGGCCTGTAGACTCTCAGCCAGCGGCTGCCTGAGCATGGGCAACCGCGCTCGCGGACCGCACGATCGATCCGAGCAGCAGCAGCCAGCTACCAGGCAGCACGATCCAGGTTTCCCACGGCAGCGCAGCCGATTGGAGCGTCATCAGCGGCATGCCATAGCCACGGGCCGTCAAGATCAGCGCCCACCAGCGCGAGGCCATCAGCGCGATCACGACCAGCAGGAGCAGCCATCTCCGGCGTGGCTGCAAGCTCGGCCATAGCACCAGCGCCACCACAAATTCCAGGTAGATCAGCCCCCAGCCGACCGGCCGGCCCCAGTACAAGAGCACAAACGCCAGCGCAAAGGCCAGCGGAAAATCCAGGCGTTGGCTGCGGCTAGCCCACAGCGTGACTCCCACACCGATCGCCCACAGCGCCAGCGACAGCAATTGTGCGGCCGGCGCGGACAGCCCGGCGCTCATCAGCGCCTGCATCGGCGTGCGGTTCCAGATGCTCATCGGCGTCTGCTGCGCAACCGGCAGCACAAACCACTGGTAGTCCAGCGCATGGCGTAAATAAAACAGTGTCTCCGCGCGCAGCTCCGCACCCCAGCGCACGATCTCAAGCATGACCAGCAGCAGCGCAACTCCGGCGGCGGTCGCCAGTGTGCGCAACGAACGTCTGGCCGGGATTGCCTGGCCGCGCAGCTGGAAGAGACCGAAGGCGACGAAGAAGAGCGCATAGAACGGCTTAATCACCACCACCAGCGCGATCAATGGCGCGGCAAGGATTCCTCGTTGGTGCCACAACAGCCATGCCCCAAGCAGCGTAGCGAAGAGCAGCAGCAGCTCGACATTCCCGCCCTGCAACGAGGTGAGCACTTCCAGCGAAAAGATCAACAGCAGCAGGGCCACGGCCCGGCTCTTCGTCTCGCGCAGCCAGAGCCAGGCAAAGCCGGCAATCGCCAGCCCTAGCAGCACAGCGAAGACCGGCCCGTCGATGTGCAGCTGCATGATCAGCAGCGCCAGCGAGGGTGGATATACATACGGCCCCGGCTGCTGCGGTCGCGCCTGCTGTTCGCGCAGCACTTGCGCCCCCTGGCCCTGAGCGCTCGCCGCGATGACATCCTGCTCGTCTTGATGGAAGGCGCGCCAGATCTTTTGTGTTTCTTCAGGAGGCTGATATGGACTTTGATCGCGCTGGATGGCCTGTGCCGCCAGATCGTAGGCCAGAAAATCAATCGGGCTCCGCCCCTGACGTGACTGCGCGATAAAGCCTGGCAGCTGCGCCAGCAGCCACAGCCCAAAAAAGCCCCACATCAGGCCGGATAGCCACCTATGCCGCGATTGCACGTTGCAAGACTCCTTGATCGCCCTGATACCAGTGTGGCTTCAGGAAGATGGCAGTAACGCTCTTGTCAGGGGGCTACGCTGAGTATAGCATGACTGGTTGGGGCCGGCAGCTTAGGAAGAATGGCGGATGTCGCCGGCTATAAGTCGATCCGCGACCGTGGTAGACTCTCCTGCACATGCAACCACGAGAGAGGATGCCCGATGTAGTCCCCAGCCCCTTGATCGCGCAGTAGTGACATTATCTTCAAACAGTCTGCTCCTTCTGAATGGCCCTCCACTGTTGAGCGCCGACAACTTTGTTTTCGTCCTTATTGAACGTCTTGAGGCACACAATGCACCCCCTTCACTCTATGAGCCGACACGGCTTCACAACCTGGTCGGCGCTGCTTGCGCTGCTCGTCCTGCTGGCCTTCGTCGTCGCGCAGGCGCCCTCATCCCAGGCGCAATCGACGGCAGTGCTGGTGAAAGATATCAACCCGGTCACCGATAGCTCTGCGCCTGTACACCTACAGAAAATCGGCTCAACGCTCTACTTTTTCGCGGATGACGGCATACATGGATACGAATTATGGCGCAGCGACGGCACTGCCGCCGGAACCAGCCTCGTGAAAGATATGCTGCCGGGCTGGTCTATTCCCGCAGTGAATAACAGCCTGGTGGTGGGCTCCTCGCTCTTCTTTATTGCCAGGGAGAGCTTGTGGCGCAGCGACGGCACCGAGGCCGGGACCATGCTGCTGCTGAACGATTCGCGCATCCGAACCTACTATCCGCTGGTCCAGGTCAATGGCGTGGTCTACTTCATGGTTGGCACCGATCTATGGCGCAGCGACGGAACAGTGGCGGGCACAAGCAGGGTTACTGCTCTGCCGATCGCCAGCTATCTATACGCCGCCAACAATATGCTGCTCTTTGCCGGGAAAGATGCGACGAACGGCGTCGAGCTGTGGAAAAGCGACGGCACCGCCGCTGGAACCGGCCTCATCAAAGATATTGCCAGCGGCTGGACAGATAGTAATCCTGCCGCGATCATGGAGGTTGGAGGAGTTACCTACTTTACTGCGGGCACAAGCGCCCAGGGCCGTGATCTATACCGGACGGACGGCACGCCTGAGGGAACGGTGCTGGTCAAAGATTTTGTGCCTGGCGCCAGCGGCAGCAGCGATCTTCGGCTGCTCGCGGATGTCAACGGCACGCTGTACCTGATGGCGAATACACCGGAGGCGAGTCTCTGGCGCACCAATGGCACCGAGGCGAGCACGGTGCTGGTAAAAACCTTTGCGGGCCGGCCGACTCCTGAGTACGGCGCTGCGCTCGGCAACCGGCTCATCTTTCATGCCGAAGCTGGCGAAGTCTCCAAAATGCAGCTCTGGGTCTCAGACGGCACGCCAGAAGGGACGCGCCCGCTGACCGACGTACCCACCAACGGTAACGGTGGAATGCGCATTGAGCAGATGGTCCAAGATCCGGATCGTAACCTGGGCTTTCTCGACACAACGCACGGGCTGTGGCGTACCGACGGCACACCCGAGGGCACATTCTCGCTCAGCCCAGTAGAGAATCGCCCAATATACACCTACGACACGATGCTGTTCGCCAACGGGCAGCTCTTCTTTACCGCCGAGCATTCGGTGTACGGCTACGAGCTCTGGGCCAGCGACGGCACCGCGAGTGGTCATCGCGTGGTGACCGATATTAACACGACGGGCCACAGCAGCAAGCCGGAAGCTCCGGTAGAGCTGAACGGCTCGCTTATCTTTACCGCCGCCGACGATCCCGGCAGCCGCTTTCTCTGGAAGAGCGACGGCACCACGGCCGGGACAACGCTCATCAAAAAGTCCGGCATCTGGGTTGATGGGTCGGAGTACACTCGCATCAACAACACGCTCTTTTTCGTCGGAACTGACACGGACAAACCAGAGCTGTGGCGCACCAATGGCACCGAAGTCGGAACGATCAAGATCAAAGGCTTTTC
>DASWTW010000488.1:0-8050 GCA_036401895.1 Herpetosiphonaceae bacterium
TGCCCGACGTGATCACCGAGCTTGAGCAGCGCGGCTACGGCGACGACCGCGTGTGGATTCGCATGTCGGGCTGTCCCAACGCCTGCTCACGACCACCGACGGCCGAGATCGGCATCATTGGGCGGAGCCTGAACCTGTACAACGTATATGTCGGCGGCAGCTTTGCGGGCACGCGCCTGGCCAAGCTTTATCAGACGAATGTGCGCGGCGAGACGCTGGTGGACCTGCTGGCCGATACGCTGGAGCAGTGGAAGCAGCGGCGCGACGGCGACGAGGCGTTCGGCGACTGGGCCGCGCGCGAGCTGGTTGCGGCATAGATTGGCGACAACCAACCATGCAAGGTTCTTCGCACGACCACGCGTTCGGCGAAGAACCTTGCGCAACGATGCATAGCTTTTGGTGAACACAATGCTTAAGACATTTCAGAAGCCACGCCCCGAGGAGGAGGCGCTGGTTCAGTGGAACGCGCTCTTCAAAACGGCAACACCGCAGACGCTGCTACGCTGGGGTAGCCGCCAGTGGGGCGATCGCATGGCGCTGACGTGCTCGTTCGGCGGCGTGGCGGGCATGGTGCTGCTGGATATGGTGTCGCGGGTTGCGCCAGGCACGCCGGTACTCTACATCGACACCGGGCTGCTGTTCGACGAGACCTACCAGCTGATCGAAGAGGTGCGCAAGCGCTACCGCGTGGAGCTGACGCCGGTGCGGGCGCCGCGCACAGTGGCCGAGCAGGCGCTCGACGAGGGTGAGGCGCTGTGGCTGCGCGATCCCGATCGCTGCTGTGGCCTGCGCAAAGTAACGCCGCTGACCGAGGTGCTCACACCTTTCTCGGCCTGGGTGACCGGCGTGCGTCGCAGCAACAGTCCGTCGCGTGCTAACACCCAGCTGATCGAGTGGAGCAATAAGTACAAGCTGGTTAAGCTCAATCCGCTGGCGTTCTGGAGCGAGCGCGACGTGTGGCGCTACGTTTATGATCATAAAGTTCCTTACAACCCTCTGCTCGATCAGGGCTACCGCTCGATCGGCTGCGCGACCTGTACCAGCCTGCCCACCACCGAGGCCGAGCGCTCGGGCCGCTGGGTTGGCTTCAACAAGACCGAGTGCGGCCTGCACACCGAGTCGGCCTAGCTAAAACACCTCCCAAAGCTCAACTGATGATTGTGCGCCGGCTGTCGCGAAATGCGGCAGCGCTGGGAGCTTGCGTGTCAAAAACCGGATACATAGCAAGGAAGGAAACGAGGATGGCTCAGCTGAAACCGAATCATCCCAATACAGTTGAACGGATCAAGGCGGTGCGAGTCGGATTCTCGCTGGACTGGTGGTCGGTGATCGCGGCGGTCGCGCTGGCGCTGCTGGTGCTGTCGGGCCTGCTGCCTGAGATCCCGTGGTGATTCGAGAATAACGCTAAGAAGCGAGGAATATAGGATGGCTACTGCACTGCAAACCGAGGGCGCGCATCCGCAGGCGGAGTTCAGTCCGCTGGCGCGACTGGTGCGGATTCTACCCGGCCTGGCGCTGCTCTTCGGCATCGGCTATGCGGGCAAGCTGGCTGAGACCGGCGTTAAAAGCTTTGCTAAAAGCGCGAATCTAGCGCTGCCCAATATCGAGTATGTGCTCTGGGCGATCATCTTCGGCCTGGGGATCGGTAACCTGCTCGGCAGTCGGCGCTGGTTCAAAGTCTTCGATCCCGGCATCGCGACCTACGAGTTCTGGCTCAAGCTGGGCATTGTGCTGCTGGGCGTGCGCTTTTTGCTGGCGGATGTGCTCAAGCTCGGCGGCGTGAGCCTGATTCTGGTTGTGCTTGAGCTGGCGCTGGCGATCGGGATCATGATCGGCTTTAGCCGGATCTTTGGTCTCGGGCCTAAGCTGACGGCGCTGCTGGCGGTCGGCTCGTCGATCTGCGGTGTGTCGGCGATCATCGCCACGCAGGGCGCGATCGACGCGGAGGACGAAGATGCCTCGTTTGCGATCGCGGCGATTCTGGCGCTGGGCGCGTTTGGCCTGTTCGCCTATCCGCTGATCGGCCGCGCGCTGGGCATGAGCGACCACGCGTTTGGCCTGTGGACCGGGCTAGCCGTCGATAACACAGCCGAAGCCTCGGCGGCCGGCGCGCTCTTCTCGGATGCTGCCGGGCAGGTGGCGGTGCTGGCTAAGACTACGCGCAACGCGATGATCGGCTTTGTGGTGCTGGGCGCGGCGCTGCTCTTTGCGGCCCGCAGCGGTCGCGAGTTCCAGGGCTCGAAGACGGCGTTCATCTGGAACAAGTTTCCCAAGTTTGTGCTGGGCTTCCTGCTCTTCTCGACGCTGGCCAGCGTGCAGGTCTTCAGCAAAGATCAGGTAACCAGCCTGGCCAATCTAAGCCGCTGGGCCTTTCTGCTGACCTTCGCGGGCGTCGGGCTGCGCACCAATATCGGCGAGCTGAGACGCCAGGGGCTGCGGCCGTTTATCGTCGGGGCGCTGGCCGAGCTAAGCGTAGCGGTGGCGACGTTGCTGCTGGTGCTGGCCGCCGACAAATTGATCGGCCTGGGCTAGCAGCTTCAACATATAGCTCGTTGCTCCTGCGTGGGCGTCGATCCCTGTGATCGGCGCCCACTACAATTATCGCTCTAGCGTAGAATCATTTTATTTAAGATTGCCTAGCATAATGCCGCCGATGGTTGCCAGCACACAGCCAATGAAAGTCAGGCGGGCGGCGCGGGTTCCAGGTGCCGGCTCGTGCAGCCAGTAAATCCCGACCAGCGCACCGATCACGACCGAAAGCTGGGCAATCGTGAAGCCGCGGCCTGCCCCCAGCTCGCCGATCAGCAGCAGCACACCATAGTTGCCCAGACTCCACAGCGCGCCGCTCAAACAGGCCAGGCCATAGTCACCAGGCGCGCTCAGCTTCCATGACTGACGTGATAGCAGCGCCAACACTGTGCCTCCGATCGCCATGCCGATCGCTTGTGGAAACGCGCCCGCCCACGCCGACACGCCCGAGTATTGCACGGGAATAAAATAGCTGCCCCACAGAATGCCGGCTCCGACCGCGCCCACAAGACCAAGCCGGACTCCGCGCTGATCCTGCGCGCCTTCGTCGGCACCTTTGGCGAAAATAATCAGCAGCACGCCGACAAGAATGATCACAATCGCGGCGATGAACAAGAGAATGGTTCCGGCGCTGATGTCGACGAACTCGTCGAATAGGAGCGCGCCCCAGATCAGGCTGACGATGATGTTGAGCGGCGCCCAGATGCCGAAGGCTTTGGCAATGCCCAGCTTATTCGTTCCCGTAAAAGCGCACAGGCCACCGATCGCCCAGATCACACCGCCCAGGAGTGTCAGCCAGAACGTGGCCGCGCTCAGCTCGCCGATGCTGTCCAGCCAGAGTGCGACCACCAGCGCAATCAGGAGATTGGTCGCGACGACATACAGGGTCTTGATTTGCTGATTGGGAAAGCTGACCTTTTGCGACGGCGCAAGCCACGTGCCCCAGCCGACGAGGGTGATCAGCGCATACAACACACTCATTCTTTACTCCCTGTGCAAGAACGTATTCCTAACCAGGATAACATCCGCGCTTGCAAATCCCTATGCAAGTATCGCGGCATAGATGGAAAGCTGGAATTTCCGCCCAAAGTCGGATGATTATTCTCAAAAATAAGAGTATTATCGAAATTGAGAATACTATGCCAAAACTAAACAAATCCCGACGCGATCTGATCACGCATCCTGTGCGGCTGCGCATCTTGATGACGCTGGCAGGGCTTGAGCGCACCTCGCAGCAGATCGCCGCTGCCCTGGACGACGTTCCGGCCTCGTCGATCTATCGCCATCTGCAAATACTGCTCGAAGCCGGCGTGGTCGAGGTTGTCTCGGAGCGACAGGTGCGCGGCGCGGTCGAAAAGACGCTGCGGGTCGCGACGGGCGCAGCCGACATCGACGCCGCGCAGGCGGCAGCGATGAGCGCCGACATGCACCGGCAGGCATTTCTGATCTTTCTCACGCAGCTGCTCCACGAGTTCGATCGCTACACGCAGCAGCCCGAGATCGACCTTGCGCGCGACCTGGCCGGCTATCGCATGGCCGTGCTCTATGCCAGCGATGAGGAGTGGCTGGCGGCGATCACCGCGATGAACGCGGCGCTGCTCCCGCTGCTGGAAAACAAGCCGGGCGCTGATCGCAAGCCGCGACGGATCGCAACCATTAGCTTACCGGCTCCCGACGAGCCGCAGGAGAATCAATCATGAGCGCTCTTTCGCTGAGTCAAGGACCATTCTGGAAGAAATTCACGCCGCTGTTTGTCGCGGGAGCGGCGGGTGTCGTCGCGCTGATTCCTACGATCTCCACACTGGTCAAGAGCCAGGTCGAGCGCATGCCAACCCCGCCGCCGATCCCGCTGCCGGCGCTGACCGCGCTCTCGCTGATCCAGCCGACGCTGCTGGTGGCGGGCGCAGTCGCGATCGGCGCTGCGCTGGCACCTCGGCTTGGGCTGCGCTCGCATATCGTGGAGAAAACTGTCGCCAATCGGCCGCTGCTGCCGGCGCTCAAAGCTGAGCTGCCACTCGCGGCCACGCTGGGCGCGATCGGATTTGGCGTGATCGCGGCGCTGGATCTCCTGTTTCGACCGCTGCTGGGCGAAGCGGCGCTGGCGCTGGCGGGGACCGGACAGCATGCAACCATCTTGGGCGTTTTGGGAGCGCTGCTCTACGGCGGGATCACCGAGGAGCTGCTGCTGCGCTGGGGCTTGATGACGCTGCTGGTCTGGATCGGCTGGCGGCTGGTGCAGCGCGGCGAGGGCGTGCCGCGTCCGGCGCTGGTGTGGAGCGCGATTGTGCTGGCGGCGGTGCTGTTTGGCCTGGGCCATCTGCCGGCGACGTCGGCTGTGGTCCCGCTGACGCTGCCGGTCGTCGTTCGCGCGATCCTGCTCAACGGCCTGCTGGGCATAGTCTTTGGCTGGCTCTTCTGGCGGCGCAGCCTGGAGTCGGCCATGCTTGCCCACTCGATGTTCCACGTCTGCGCGGCGATCCTGGCATTGATCGGGCGGCTGGGCTAGTTCCTCGGTAAGGTATTATGCGTGTTGTACCATGTCTTGTATGAGAATAAGGCATTGTACACACACATGATTAACTGAGACATCGCATGACAGCTCGTGCATGATCATCTTACCCCACCTTATCAGTTTGCGACCAACACACTCGAACTACAGATCATTGACGAGCACACCCTTGAGGTGCTCATCAACCAGCCCAAGTTTCGTTTTATCGAATGTGGTGACCGGGAAGATGAGGACGTATATATGGCACTTGGCAAGACTTTTGCAGGCCGCTATCTTGCAGTGCTGTTCATCTACAAGCAGAATGGAGCGGCTCTTATCTTAAGTGCTAGAGACATGGCCGATAAGGAGCGTAAACAATATGGCAGAAAATAATCGTGAGGCATTACCGCAATTTTCCTCTACCGCCGCGTTAACTGACTTCTTCGATGCTCACGATATGGGCGATTATATCGAGGCCCTACCAGAAGCGCAGTTTGAGGTGAACATCAAGACACGGCAATATCTAGTAGCAGTTGATGCGAATATTATGCAGCAGGTCATCGCGATCGCCAAAGCGCAGCATATATCTGCCGAAACACTTATCAATCAGTGGCTTGAGGAGCAAACGCGCAAAGCTGCATAAACCTGTTGTCCTGGCGCGAACTTCTAATAATACTGGCAGCGTGAGCAAAGCCACCTTTGCTCACGCTTATATTTTGCTCTACCTTTGACTTACGCGCTGCCGGTCTGGCTGTGCGGGCTGGCAACCGGCTTCGACTCGGGCGATCCCTGCTGGCGCAAGAAGATCGAAAGCACAACCATCGAGAACAGGGCCAGGAACTCGCTCTGCCAGTTCTGAAGCGACTCAAACCAGAACTGCGCGGTGGTCATATATTGCAGCGCGGAGACAGCCTGACCGCCGTGCTGAAGCTGCTCGCTGCTATACTCCTCGGCGCCGCCGATCGCGTGCATCACGAATGAAAATAGAAACAGCAGCAGAAACGCGATCAGCAGCGAGTTTTTGTACAGGCTGAGCCAGGCACCGCCCTGTCGGACCGGCCAGGGAGCTTCAGGATCGCTCTGCGACTGGCGCGGATCGTCGTCGACCTCCTCGTGCTTGTCGGGATCTTTCGACTCGGCCGAGCCGCGCTGAATCAAAAATGCCGTGAACAACACATACACGGCATCCTGAAGAAACTCGCTTTCCCAGTTCTCGAACACAGATTCAATAAAATGTCCCTCGGTGAGATATTCGCCGAAGCCTGCCTGGGGCTGATTGTGGTCCTGCTGCTCCTGATTGTACGTTTTCCAGCCTGTTACAGCCTGGCCTCCGAGGGCCACCAGGAATAAGGCAAGCAAGGCTAATGACAAGCCGTTGTCACGGATAATGCGGGGCATATGTCCTCCTTGTAGTGCTACAAGCAGGACGCAACCTGCAAAGGCTATGCCACACAGCAAATACATGCCTTTAAGCTGTTTTTCCCCTCGCGGATACAGGTTCGCTACACTTGCTGCTTGCCGAAGCGCCGGGTGAACATATTTCGCGCCGGATTGATCACGCCCGCCATCAGCAGGCTGCCGATCATGCCTGTGATCAGCTCGCTGACGCTATCGCCCAGCCAGCTTGCCGCCATGCTGGTGTAGCCCGGCCCGACGACCTCGTCTACGGTATAAGTCTGGGTCCAGACGCTGGTCTGGCGCTCCACAACCTGGCCCTCGGCGTCGCGATACTCCACATCGACGATCGGCTGAAGCACCAGCGGCTCGGCACTGGACGGCGTGATCTGCCAGACCCAGATGTTGCTGCGCTCGCTCAGCCGCTGGAACTGTCGATCGGCGTCCTGACTCACCAGCTGCCCGTTCACGTCCAGCGAGACCGCGACCCAGGTTTGGAGATCGGGACGCTCAGGGATCTCGAAGGGCTCGGTATCGGTCACGGCTGAAGGCAGCGGATTGGGCTGATTGCCTGCGGTAAACACGCTGAAGCGAACGGTGGCCGGCCGGCCAACCTGCATCTGCGCCGGAAACGCACACTCGGCCTCGCGCCGGATCGGCTCTGCGGTAGCGGGGCTATCGCCAGGCTCATCACCAGGAGATCCGGAGTCGGGAGGAGCGCTGCCGGTCGACTCGCCGCCGCAGGCAGTCAGCAGCCAGAGACCAGTCAGCATAAGCAGCACAATGATCGATCGACGCATAAGCACCTTTATCTCACGGAGTAGCATCGGCGGACGGTGGCGGCAGTTGCAGCGTGGCAGGCTCCGAGCGCAGCGTCGAGAAGTCGGGATAGTTGCGGTACAGGCCCCAGGCGGCATAGGCCAGCAGCAGCAGGGCCAGCAGAAACAGGAGCGGTCGCAGCGATCGGCGGGGAGTCCAGCGTAGCATAGGCATCTCGGTTGCATCGGTGAGCGAACCAGGCGCGGACGGCGCTCACATCCGGCTTGCAAACATCAGCGCAGTTAGCTTAGCCGATCGGTGGATGAGCGTCAAGTACTCGGATCTTTGACGAAGCCATAGCCGCTACGTTAGAATAGGATCGACTTCTGAATGTCCTCAATCTTTCATATATGCCCTCAAAGCAAGGAGGCTCGTGTGGCGCAAGCAAGTGCAGATGAAGTGATGACCCAGCGGCCAGGTCCGCATTCTCAGGAGATGGTGCGGCGCGATAGCAATGTTTTGGCCCCGGTGTCCGGGCGGGTTTACCCGTTTGTGATGGAGCGCGGCCTGGGCTGTGAAGTCTGGGACGTGGACGGCAGCCGCTATCTCGATTTTAACGCCGGCATCGCCGTGGTCTCGACGGGCCACTCGCATCCACGGATCGTTAAGGCGATTCAGGACCAGGCGGCGCGATTCATTCACATGGCCGGAACCGACTTTTACAACGAGGCGCAGGTCAAGCTGGGCGAAAAGATCACCTCGGTGATGCCCAAGGGCCACGACTGGCGCGTCTTCTTCGCCAACTCCGGCACCGAATCTGTCGAGGCTGCGATCAAGCTGGCGCGCTACGCCACAGGTCGTCAGGGCATCATCGCCTTC
>DASWTW010000489.1:0-9282 GCA_036401895.1 Herpetosiphonaceae bacterium
GTCGGTTATCCACCAGGTCACATCAGAGCAGGGCAGCGTGCCGATCGGACATCCGATCGCGAATACCCAGGTCTACGTTCTGGACCAGCAGCTCCAGCCGGTGCCGGTGGGTGTGCCCGGCGCGCTCTATATCGGCGGCGCAGGACTCGCGCGTGGCTACTTCAATCGGCCCGATCTGACTGCCGAGCGGTTTGTTCCCGATCCTTTTAGCAGCCTGCCTGACGCAGGCGGACGCATGTACCACACCGGCGATCTGGCGCGCTGGCGGACAGACGGCACGCTCGAATGTTTGGGCCGTAGCGACTTTCAGATCAAACTGCGCGGCTTTCGCATTGAGCTGGGTGAGATTGAGGCCGTGCTGGCGCAGTATCCCGGCGTGCAGCAGGTCGTCGTGGTCGCGCAGGCGATGCCGCGCCAGCCCGACGACAAACGACTGGTCGCGTATGTCGTCGGGGAACAAAAGAACAAAGAACAAAAGAACAAAGAACAAGGGGAGCCGGAGATTCCCCCTCGCCTACCGCAGTGGGAGAGGGGGCTAGGGGGTGAGGGCCTGTCCTCTACCGAGCTGCGAGCCTTTGCCAAAGCCCAGCTTCCTGAGTACATGGTTCCAGCCGCGTTTGTCGCGCTCGACGCGCTGCCGCTGACACCGAACGGCAAGATCGATCGCAGTGCCCTGCCGGCACCGGCCGAGCTACGTGTGGCGCCGGAGGGTATGTCTACGCCAGCGCCGGTAGGCATCGAGCGGACGATCGCCGAGGTCTGGCAGAGCGTACTGGGCCTTGAGCAGGTCAGCATCCACGACAGCTTCTTCGACCTGGGCGGTCACTCGCTGCTGGTCGCGCAGGTTCACGCTCGGCTTCGCGATGAGCTTGGCTTTGCCGTCGAGCTGATGGATCTGTTCAAGTATCCGACGATCAGCACACTCGCCGGCTACCTGCGCTCCACTGGCGCAGCCGATGCCGTCTCAGCTCCGGTAGCCGCCCGCCAGCAGCTTGCCCCGACGACAGATGTCGCGATCATTGGTTTGAATGGGCGGTTTCCAGGCGCGGCGGATGTAGCAGCCTTCTGGACAAATCTCTGCGACGGCGTCGAGGCGATCTCATTCTTTAGCGACGACGAGCTGCTGGCGGCGGGCATCGATCCGGCGACGCTGCGTGATCCGCAGTATGTCAAAGCGCGCGGCGTGCTCGATCAGATCGATCAGTTTGATGCAAGCTTCTTCAGCATCAATCCGCGCGAAGCGCAGATCATGGACCCGCAGCATCGCATTTTTCTCGAAGCATCCTGGAGCGCGCTTGAAGACGCGGGCTACGATCCCGGACGGTATCCGGGCCGAATCGGCGTGTATGCTGGTGTTGGGATCAACACCTATATGCTCCAGGCGAGTCAGGCGCTGATCGCGGCGGGTGGCCGCTACCAGGCGTTTATCGGCAACGATAAAGACTTTGTGCCGACCCGTGTTTCCTACAAGCTGGGCCTCCGTGGTCCAAGCGTGAATGTCCAGACCGCGTGCTCATCATCGCTGGTGGCCGTGCATCTCGCCTGTCGTAGTCTGCTGCATGGCGAGGCGGATATGACGCTGGCGGGCGGCATCTCGATCAACGTACCGCATACCGCCGGCTACTTCTACGAGCAGGGCGGCATTCCTTCGCCGGATGGTCGCTGTCGTCCATTCGACGCGCAGGCGCAGGGCACAGTCTTTGGTAGCGGTGTTGGTATCGTCGTGCTCAAGCGGCTGGACGATGCGCTGCGCGACGGCGATACAATCCACGCCGTGATACGCGGCTCGGCGATCAATAATGACGGCGCGGCGAAGATCGGCTATACGGCGCCCAGCATCGACGGTCAGGCGCAAGTCATCGCCGACGCGCTCGCGGCTGCGCAGGTCGAGCCGCAGACGATCGGCTATATCGAGGCGCACGGCACCGGCACGCCACTTGGCGATCCGATCGAGGTCGCCGCGCTCGCGCAGTCATTCCGCCAATATGATCGCTCGCATGGACGCTGCGCGCTAGGCTCCGTTAAAGCCAGCGTCGGTCATCTCGATACGGCGGCGGGCGTGGCCGGTCTGATCAAAGCCGTGCTCGCGCTCAAGCACCAGCAGATCCCGCCCAGCCTCAACTTCACGACACCCAATCCACAGATCGATTTTACGAGCACTCCGTTTTATGTCAATACCAGCCTGATCGACTGGTCGCGCAATGGCACGCCGCGGCGTGCCGGTGTCAGCTCGTTCGGCATCGGCGGAACCAACGCCCATCTTATCCTTGAAGAAGCGCCGCCACAGCCGCCGCGAGAGCCCGGCCAGCCCTGGCAGCTGCTGGTGCTCTCGGCGCGCAGCGCGCCAGCTTTGGAGCAGGCCACGGCGAATCTAGCAGCGTACCTGCGAAAGCATGATCACGCGGATCTTGCCGACGTCGCCTATACCTTGCAGGTCGGTCGCAAAGCCTTTGCGCATCGCCGCGTCGTGGTCTGCCGCGATCAGGCCGAGGCGATCAGCGCACTTGAAGGCCATACTCCTGAACGATTACAGACCGCTGTGGCCGGAGAACACCAGCCGACAGTTGCGTTCCTGTTGCCGGGGCAGGGTGCGCAGTATGTGGGCATGGGACGGGAGCTGTACGAGACGGAGCCGGTCTTCCGCGCGGCGGTGAATACCTGCTGCGATCTGCTGGAGCCGCGCATGGGCCTGGATCTGCGCAGCGTGCTGTATCCAGCGCCGGAGCAGCACGCACAGGCGACCGCGCAGCTGACGCAGACGGCTATCGCGCAGCCCGTGTTGTTTGTGGTCGAGTACGCGCTGGCGCAGCTGTGGCAGTCGTGGGGCGTCACGCCGGCCGCGCTGCTTGGCCATAGCCTGGGCGAGTACGTGGCAGCAACCCTGGCGGGCGTGTTCACCCTCGCCGAGGCGTTGCAGCTCGTCGTCACGCGGGGTCGATTGATGCAACCGCTGCCGGCCGGCGCTATGCTGGCAATTCCGCGCGGCGAGGCCGAGGTGCGCGCCCTGCTCCACCCAGAGGGTATCCGCGATCTCGATCTGGCAGCTGTTAACGGTCCCACCGCCTGCGTCGTCTCCGGCCCCATTCCCGCGATCGACGCGCTGGCGGAGCGGCTGCGGGCGCAGGGCATCGAGACGCGGCGGCTGCACACCTCGCACGCCTTCCACTCATCCCTGCTCGATCCGATCCTGCCCGCCTTTCGCGCCGCCGTCCAGCAGCTCCGGCTTCAGCCCCCGCAGCTGCCTGTGCTCTCCAATCTCACCGGCACCTGGCTCACCGCTCAGCAGGCCACCGACCCCGACTACTGGGTCCAGCACCTGCGCCAGCCCGTCCGCTTCGCGGATAACCTTGCCGAGCTGCTGCGCGACGAGACGCGCGTGCTGCTCGAAGTCGGTCCCGGCCAAACGCTGAGTAGCCTGGCTCGCCAGCAGGGAACGGCGCAAACCATTGTGCCAACACTGCGCCATCCGCAGGACACGCGTCCTGATCTACAGGTGCTGAACGACGCCGTTGGGAGGCTCTGGCTGGCAAACTGCGCCATCAGCTGGGAGCAGCTCCACCGCTCTGAGCGGCGCCGGATTCCGCTCCCGACCTACCCGTTCGAGCGCCAGCGCTACTGGATCGATCCGCCCAGGACCAGCCACGCCCCGCAGCAGGCTATGGGCAAGCGGCCGGACATAGACGAGTGGTTTTATACGCCGTTCTGGAAGCAATCGGTTCCGCCTGCTGCCACGCCGATCGCGCCGACGAGCTGGCTGATCTTCACCGATACGACCGGCCTTGGTGCTCAGCTTGCCCAGGAGCTGATCGGAGCAGGCCACCAGGTGACGGTGGTACACAGCGGCGCTCAGTTCAGCCAACCCACCGGCGGCAGCTATATGATCGATCCAGCCCGCCGCGACGACTACGATACCCTGCTGGCGGCGCTGCGTGATGCCGGCCGGACATCAACGCAGATTATTCATGCCTGGGCCGTCGATCATCCTGAGAGCACAGCCGACGATCTTGCAACCGCCGAGCAAACGCTCGATGCCGTCTTCCACAGCCTGCTATTCCTGGCACAGGCCCTGGATCAACAGCAGGTGAGCGGCCCGCTGCGATTGATCGTGCTGTCGAACAACATGCAGCGCGTCGCGGGCGAGCCGCTGCTCCAGCCGGCCAAGTCGACACTGCTCGGGCCGTGCCGGGTCATTCCCCAGGAATACCCGCATATCACCTGCCAGAGCATCGACGTTGTGCTGCCGCCGCCGCATTCCGCCGCCGCCGAAGATCTGCTCGACCACCTGCTGATCGAATGCCTGCGACCCAGCGCCGATACGATCGTCGCGTATCGTGGTGCGAGCCGCTGGGTGCAGACGATCGAGCCGCTTCGGGCTGACTCGTCGCAGGCGTCTGCGCCGCAGCTGCGTGATGGTGGCGTGTATCTGATCACCGGAGGCCTGGGAGGCATCGGCCTTGTGCTTGCCAGGCAGCTGGCGCAGACCGTACGCGCCAAGCTGGTGCTGATCGGTCGCCGATCACTACCGCCGCGTGAAGAGTGGCCGGACTGGCTGGCAATGCATGATCCGCGTGACCAGACGAGCCAGCGGATCGCAGGCGTACAGGCGCTTGAGGCGCTCGGCGCGGAGGTGCTGGCTATCAGCGCCGATGTAGCCGAGCGCGAGCAGATGACTGCGGCGCTGGCGCAGGCGCAGGCTGCGTTTGGAGCGGTGCATGGCGTGATCCATGCCGCCGGCGTGGCGGGCGGTGGCCTGCTCCAGCTCAAGACACCCGACAGCATGGCACATGTGCTGCGGCCAAAAGTGCAAGGAACGCTGATTCTGCACGCGCTGCTGCAACAGAGCCAATCACAGCCGCTTGACTTTTTTGTGCTCTGCTCATCGATCAACGCGGTGATCGGCGGCTTTGGACAGGTTGACTACTGCGCGGCCAATGCCTTTCTCGATAGCTTCGCCGCCAGCCATGCCACACGGCGTGGGCCGCGCTACCTGTCGATCGATTGGGATCGCTGGCAGGAGACCGGCATGGCGGTTGAGACTGCCGTACCTGCGACCTTTGCGGCCTTACAGCGGAATGTTGCCCACACACCGATCGACCATCCGCTGCTGCACGCCCTTGTGACGGCGAGCGCTGAGCAGGTGGTGTACCGCTCGACGTTCACCGTCGCGCAGCAGTGGGTGCTCAGCGAGCACAAGATCGTCGGCAAGGCCACCGTGCCGGGAACAACCTATCTTGAGATGGTCCGCGCCGCCTTTGCGCAGCAGGCAGGGCACGCCACGATCGAAATCCGCGATGTGCTGTTTATCGCGCCGCTCGTCGTGCTTGACCACGAGTCCAGAGAGGTGCAGACGATTTTGGAGCCTGGCGCGGAGCATTATAGATTTCGCGTGATCAGCCGCCTCGTGCAGCCGGATGGGACCGTGGGACCATGGCAGCAACATGTTCAGGGACAGATCGGCGCGACGACACAGCCGGCACCCGCGCCGCTCGATCTGGTGGAGATTGCCGGGCGCTGTGGGCCACCCGAGGCGCTGGACGCGCTCCAGGCAGCGGCGGCAGAGCAGCGCGCGTTTTTGGAAGCCGGCCCGCGCTGGCAGAGCTTGACCGAGGTTCATCTCGGCTCAGGCGAAGGCTTAGGCCGGCTGGAGCTGAGCCCGGCGTTTACGGCTGAGCTTGTCAGGATGCCGCTGCACCCGGCGCTGCTGGATGTTGCCACCGGATCGATCCAGCGTATCCGCCGTGGCAGCTATCTGCCGCTGACCTATGGCGCGCTGCGGATCTATCGTCCGCTGACCGGCGTTGTGTATAGTCATGTGCGCTATCTACACGACGAGCGTGACAACAACGAGACGCTGACCTGTAACATCATGCTGACAGATGAGAGCGGCAGATGCCTTGTCGAGATCGATGCTTTCAGTATGCGCCGGGTCAGCGGCGCCGCCGTCGAGGCGCTCAAGGCAGATCTTGCCGCGCCCAGCGCGCCGGTCAGCGCCGATCGCCCCGGGATTTTGTCGGATGAGGGCTGGCAGGTCTTCAAACGGCTCCTCGGCGGTGCGCGGATGCCCCAGATTGTTGTCAGCGTCCAGCCGCTTGAGCTGGTGATCGAGCAAGCGCAGCGTTTGAATGCCGATCGCATCATCGAAGATACGGGCAGCCTGACGCTTCAGCCGACTCAGGCTCGGCCACAGCTGACGAATCCCTTCGTCGCGCCCGAAACCGAGCAGGAGCAGCAGATCGCTAAGATCTGGCAGCAGGTGCTGGGTATAGAGCGCATTGGCGTCTATGACAACTTCTTCGAGCTAGGCGGCACGTCGCTCTCGGGCATTCAGCTTGTCGCCGAGCTGAAGAAACAGTTGCAAACCGATATTCCTACGGTCAGTATCTTTGAAGCGCCCACGGTGCGATCGTTAGCGAAGTATCTCAACCCTGAGCGCGACGATCAGTCGACACTCCAGCGTAGCCTTGATCGGGCCGATAGAAAACTTGCGAGGAAACGAAAACGATGAACCCGGTGGATCAGGATGATTTCATGGAATCGCGTGACATAGCGATCGTCGGGATGGCCGGTCGCTTTCCGGGCGCCAGAACACTGGCCGCATTCTGGGATAACCTCAAGCACGGTCGCGACTCGGTCACGCTGCTCTCGGATGACGAGCTACGCGCTGAGGGCGTCTCCGAGGCGCTGCTGAACGATACAAGCTATATCAAAGCGGCCATGCTGCTTGAGGATGTGGAATACTTCGACGCGAGCTTCTTCGGCTATACGCCGCGCGAGGCGGAGCTGCTCGATCCGCAGCAGCGACTTTTCCTCGAATGTGCCTGGCACGCGCTTGAAGATGCCGGATACACGCCCGAAACCTACGACGGAGCGCTTGGCGTCTATGCGGGCGTCGCCTGGAATACCTACCTGCTCAGCAATCTGACCTCACATCCCGATCTGTTTGAGTCGGCCCAGGCGTTTCAAACCTTTATCACCAACGATAAAGACTTCATGGCTACCCGCGTCTCATTTAAGCTCAACCTCAAAGGTCCGAGCGTCATCGTTCAAACCAGCTGCTCAACCTCGCTCGTCGCGGCGCATCTTGCGTGCCAGAGCTTGCTCGACTACGACTGCGATATGGCGCTGGTCGGCGGTGTCAGCGTGCGCGTGCCGCAGAATTCCGGGTACTTCTATCAGGAGGGCGGGCTGCCCTCGCCGGACGGTCACTGTCGCGCCTTCGACGCCCAGGCGCAGGGAACGATCTTCGGCAGCGGTATCGGCGTGGTGGTCTTGAAGCGGCTGGACGAGGCGCTTGAAGATGGCGATACGATCCACGCGGTGATCAAAGGAACCGCGATTAACAATGATGGCGCGCATAAGATGAGCTATACCGCGCCGAGTGTCGACGGTCAGGCTGAGGTGATCGCAGCTGCGCAGCGTGTCGCGCAGGTTGAGGCCGAGAGCATTGGCTACATCGAGGCGCACGGCACCGCTACCGCGCTGGGCGATCCGATCGAGATCGCCGCGCTGACCAAAGTGTTTCGCCTCGGCACGCAGCGGCAGCAGTTCTGCGGCATTGGCTCAGTCAAAACGAACATCGGACATCTCGACGCCGCCGCCGGTGTGGCAGGGATGATCAAGACCGTGCTGGCGCTCAAGCATCAGCAGATCCCGCCCAGCCTGCACTACATCGCGCCCAATCCCAAGATCGATTTTGCCACCAGCCCGTTTTATGTCAACAGTAAGCTGAGTGATTGGCCGGCGCGAGCAACACCACGCCGGGCCGGAGTCAGCTCGTTTGGCGTCGGCGGCACCAACGCCCATGTCATTCTGGAAGAAGCGCCGGCACAGCGGCCCGCACCCGCGACCCGCGCCTGGCAGATCCTGCCGCTGGCCGCCAAGACACGTACGGCCCTGGATAGCGCTACTGCCAATCTGGCGGCGCACCTGCGCGAGCACGCCGACCTGAGCCTAGCCGACGTTGCTTATACCTTGCAGGTCGGTCGTAGTCCGTTCAATCACCGACGTGTGATCATAAGCGGCGATCTCGCGACTGCCGCCGCCACCATGGACGAGCGCGATCCACAGCGGGTCTTTTCAGGCGTGACTGAGGCAGATGCCAGGGGCGTCGCGTTCCTGCTGCCGGGGCAGGGAGCGCAGTATGTGGGCATGGGCCAGGAGCTGTACGAGACGGAGCCGGTCTTCCGCGCCGCCGTCGATACCTGCTGCAATCTGCTGCTGCCGCAGCTGGGCCTGGACCTGCGCAGCGTGCTGTATCCGGCGCCCACCGACGCCGTGGCCGCTACCACGCAGCTGACGCAGACGGCCATTGCGCAGCCCGCGCTGTTTGTGATCGAGTACGCGCTGGCGCAGCTGTGGCAGTCGTGGGGCGTCACGCCGGCCGCGCTGCTCGGCCATAGCCTAGGCGAGTACGTGGCGGCAACCCTGGCGGGCGTGTTCACCCTCGCCGATGCGCTGCGGCTTGTCGTCACCCGCGGTCGCCTAATGCAAGGGCTGCCGCCTGGCGCCATGCTCGCCATCCCGCGCGGCGAGGCCGAGGTACGCGCCCTGCTCCACCCAGAGGGTACCCGCGATCTCGACCTGGCAGCCGTCAATGGGCCGAGCGCCTGTGTCGTGTCTGGCCCGATTCCCGCGATCGACGCGCTGGCCGCGCACCTGGCGGCGCAAGACATCGAGACGCGGCGGCTGCACACCTCGCACGCCTTCCACTCATCCCTGCTCGATCCGATCCTGCCCGCCTTTCGCGCCGCCGTCCAGCAACTCCGGCTTCAGCCCCCGCAGCTGCCCGTGCTCTCCAATCTCACCGGCACCTGGCTCACCGCGCAGCAGGCCACCGATCCCGACTACTGGGTCCAGCACCTGCGCCGGCCGGTCCGCTTCGCCGATGGCCTCGCCGAGCTGCTGCGCGACGAGACGCGCGTCCTGCTGGAAGTCGGTCCCGGCCAAACGCTGAGCACCTTCGCCCGCCAGCATCCTGCGCAGCCTGCGGTAGTGCATTCACTGCGCCACCCGCATGAGCAGCAGCCGGATGTGGCTGTCATCCTGAGCGGCCTCGGGCGTTTGTGGTTAGCCGGAGTGACTGTTGATTGGAGCACCCTCCACGGCGACGATCGCCGTCGTCGGGTTTCGCTCCCTGGCTACGCCTTCGACCGTGAGCGCTACTGGATCGAGCGTCAGCAGCGAGCACACAGCCTGACCGCAGCTTCCACTCGCGCGAGCACTGGCAAACAGGCAGATCCCGCCGACTGGTTCTACCTACCATCAGGGAAGCGAACCGTGCCG
>DASWTW010000490.1:0-32069 GCA_036401895.1 Herpetosiphonaceae bacterium
GTTGGATCGGCGTGGTGCTGGCGTGCGCGCCGAGCGCCTGCGCCAGGAAGAGCAGGCTATAAAAACTGCGATCGTGAGCAGCGGCGGCGGATTCCTCGGCGGCGCTCACGCTCCACAGATGCGCGATCGTCTGCGGTGTTGTGTCGGCCGCGATCAAAGCCTCGAACAGCCGCCCGTAGTGCTCGGGCTGTCGCGGATCGATCGTGTAGCGGCGCTCGTCGTGCTGGACGAACGCGTCACCAGCCCCTACCGCGACGACCAGCTGCCCGCTCTGCTCCAGGCGTTGGGCGAGCTGCGCGCCAACACCGGCATCGTCCAGGAAGAGCAGCCATGTGCCCTGAGCGCTGAGCGCGTCCGGCTCCAGCACCGGCGGCACCGATCGCTTCCAGGATGGGATGTAGAACCAGTCGGCCAGATCCGGCTTTTTGGTGAACGGCGCGGTTCGGGTTTTCGCGCCCGTATGGCTGGGCGACGACGTGATCCAGTAGCGCTGCCGCTCGAACGGATACGTCGGCAGCTCGACGCGGTACCGCTGCTCTCCCGCGTAGAGCCGCGACCACTCGATGCGGACGCCCGAGAGCCAGAGCTGGCCTAGCGTGCTCAGCAGATACGCGAGGTCGGATTGCTCGTCCTGCGGGTGGCGCGTCGACGACAGCACGCCGTGCTCGGCGGTGCGGCCGGGATGCTGCCGCGCAAGTGCGCTGAGCGCCTGGCCCGGTCCCACTTCCAGCAGCATGCGATCGGGATCTCCAAGCAGCTCGCGCACGCCATCCGCGAAGCGCACCGCCTGCCGCAGATGCTGCGCCCAGTAGTGGGGAGCGGTCGCCTGCTCAGCCGTGATCCAGGTGCCGGTGACGTTCGAGATGTACGGGATCGTCGGGGCGCTCAGGCGAATGCGCTGGACCTGCTTGACGAACGAGTCGAGCAGCGGGTCCATCATCTTTGAGTGGAACGCGTGCGACGTGTGCAGGCGGCGACAGCTCAGGCCCTGATCGCTCAGCTGGCGCTCCAGCTCGTCGATCGTGTCGGTCGGGCCGGAGACCACGCAGCGGTTCGGCGCGTTGATCGCCGCCAGCGATAAGGCCGAGCCTAGCAGCGGCTGGATTTCGCGCTCCGACAGCGGCACCATCAGCATCGATCCGGCCGGCATCTGCTGCATCAAACGGCCACGTGCGACCACCAGCGTCAGCGCGTCCTCAAGCGAGAAAACTTCCGCCAGCGTGGCCGCGACGTACTCGCCGATCGAGTGGCCGATCAGCGCCTGCGGCTCGATGCCCCACGAGATCCAGAGCTGCGCCAGCGCGTACTCGATCACAAACAGCGCCGGCTGTGTCACCGCCGTCTGGTTCAGCCGCTGGGCCGCGATCTCGGCGCGCTCCGGGCTGGGATAGATCACCTCGCGCAGGTCCAGGCCCATGCGCGGCTTGAGCAGCGTGGCGCAGCGATCGACGGTCTCGCGGAAGACGCGCTCGGTCTCGTATAGCTCGCGGGCCATGTTGACATATTGCGCACCCTGGCCGCTGAACATAAACGCGATCGGGCGGTCGCGCTGCTCGTGCTGCTGCGTCAGCAGCCGCCTGGGATCGCGCGACTCCAGCACCTGGATCGCGTCGGCCTGATCGCGGCAGATTAGCACGCGCCGGTAGTTGAACGAGCGCCGCCCGCGCTGAAGCGTGTAGGCCACGTCGGCGAGGTTGAGATCGGGCGTGGCCTTGAGATGGGCCAGCAGGTTGTCGGTTGCGGCTTCGAGCGCCTGCTCGGTTCGCGCCGAGACGACCAGTAGCTGCCAGGGTCGGGATGGTCCTGACGGCTCGCGTGGCGGCGCTTCTTCCAGCACAGCGTGCGCGTTGGTGCCGCCGACGCCGAACGAGTTAAGCGCGGCACGGCGTGGTGTCGGTCCAGCCGTCCAGTCGCGCAGCTCGGTGTTGACAAAGAACGGGCTGTTCTCGAAGTCGATCTTGGGGTTGGGCGACTCGAAGTGCAGGCTGGGCGGGATCTGCTGGTTTTTGAGCGCCAGCACAGTCTTCAGCAGTCCCGCGACACCGGCGGCGGTGTTGGCGTGGCCGATGTTGGTTTTGACCGAGCCGATCGCGCAGAAGTGCTTTTTCTGTGTTCGCGAGCGAAAAACCTGGGTCAGGGCCGACACTTCGATCGGATCGCCGACCGGCGTGGCGGTGCCGTGCGCCTCGACATAGCTGATGGTCTCGGGCTCGATGCCGGCGATGCGCTGCGCCATGGCGATCACCGACATCTGGCCGTCGACGCCGGGCGCCGTAAAGCCGACTTTGAGCGCGCCGTCGTTGTTGACCGCCGAGCCGCGAATGATCGCGTGGATCGTGTCGCCGTCGGCCAGCGCCTCATCCAGCCGCTTGAGCATCACGACGCCCACGCCCGAGCCGAAGACGGTTCCCCCGGCTTTGGCGTCGAAGGTCCGGCAGTGGCCGTCGGGCGACAAAATGCCGCCCTCCTGGTACCAGTAGCCGTCGCGCTGCGGCGCGCGCACCGAGACGCCGCCGGCCAGTGCCATGTCGCACTGGTAGCTGAGCAGACTTTGACAGGCCAGATGGATCGACACCAGCGAGGTCGAGCAGGCGGTCTGCACGGTCATGCTCGGCCCTTTGAGGTTCAGCTTGTACGACACGCGCGTCGAAAGGTAGTCCACGTTGTTGGCCGTGGAAAGCTGAAGCGAGCCGCTTGAGGTCATCATCGCCTGGACCTCGTCGTTCTGGTTGAGGTTGTTGAGCAGATAGCTGGGCAGGCCCAGGCCGCCGAAGACGCCGATCCAGCCTTTGTACTGCTCGGAGTCGTAGCCCGAGCGCTCCAGCGCTTCCCAGGCGCACTCAAGAAAAACGCGGTGCTGCGGATCGATCAGCTCGGCGTCACGCGGCGTGTAGCCAAAAAACGAGGCGTCGAACATCTCGGCGTCGTCGAGGATCTGCGCGGCTTTTATATAGTTCGGCGTGTCGGGATCGGCGGGCGACATGAGTGACGGCTCCAGCTCGTCGTTCTTGAGAAAGGTGATCGACTCGATGCCGGCGCAGAGATTCTGCCAGAACTGATCGAGGTTGCGCGCGCCTGGAAACCGCCCGCTCATCCCGATGATCGCGATGCTTCTGGATGGATGCAATGAGCTTGCGTCACTCATGAGCTATCTCCTTTATAGATTCGCACAGGTCGCCGTCGGCCCGTGTCGCTAGGATTCAAGATCCGGTCGCAGCCGGCGCTGCCACTCTAGCGCCTCAAGCTGTTTCCGCACGCGGTCGTCGATCTCCTCGAACGAGGGCGGAAGCGTCTGGTCCTGGCTGAGCCACCGGGCCAGCGCGCCGATCGTGGGGTATTTGAACAGCTCGACGACGGGAAAGTCGCGCCCGAGCAGCTCGCGGAGCTGGCTGTGTACCTGCATGATGTGTACGGAGCTGCCGCCCAGATCGAAGAAGTTGTCGTCGACGCCCAGCCGCTCGATGTGCAGCACCGACTGCCAGACCGAGGCGATCGTGCGCTCCAGCTCGGTCTGCGGCCGGCTCTGCACCTGCTGGGATCGCTGATCCTCGGGCCTGGGCAGCGCGCGCTCGTCGATCTTGCCGTTGGGCGTCAGCGGCAGCGCGTCGAGCACCACAAACACCGCCGGAACCATGTAGCCGGGCAGCAGGCTCTGCACAAAGCTGCGAAGGTCCGAAGAACCTAGAACCGGGTGCCCTCCGGGCGTCCTAGAACCATCCGGCTCATCGTTTAGGTTCTTAGTTCTAGGTTCTAGGTTCTCATTCGGCACCACATACGCCACCAGCCGCTTCTCGCCGGGCGTGTCTTCGCGCGCCACGACCACCACCTCGCGCACATCGGGGTGACGCTCGATCGCCGCTTTGACCTCGGCGGGCTCGATGCGGAAGCCGCGAATCTTGACCTGCCGATCGGCGCGGCCGGCGAACATCACAGAGCCGTCGGGCAGGTAGCGACCAAGATCGGCCGTGCGGTAGACGCGGTCTTCGGCGCGGCCCGTCAGCGGATTGAGCAGGAAGCGCTCGCCGGTGTGCCCCTGATCGCCGCCATAGCCCTGCGCCAGGTAGGGCGAGCGCACGAAGATCTCGCCAAGCTCGCCGACGCCCGCGAGCTGTCGCGCCGGGTTGAGCACCAGCAGCTGCACATCGGCGATGCCACGGCCCAGCGGCACCAGCGCTTTGGCTCCATCGCCGGCGTCGGCGGTGGGCGCGAGCTTCGGCTGATCGATCATGTGGTAGGCGATGCCTTGCGGCGTTTCGGTCGCGCCGTAGAAGTTGACTACCACCGCGCCGGGTGCGATCGTCCGGGCGCGCTCGACGTCATGCAGCGTGAGCACATCGCCGCCGAAGAAAACATAGCGCAGCTGCGGCAGCAGGGCATCGCTGTTGGAGCCACCGGCCGAGCGCGGCGCGACGTCGAGCAGATGGCCCAGCGCCGGAGTCAGATGCATCACCGTGATCGCCGATTTCCGCGCCCAGTCGGCCAGGTAGCCCGACACACTCAGCGACTCGGGATCGGGGATGCAGAGCGTCGCGCCAACCGACAGCGGCGTGAAGATGTCGCGCAGCAGCGGATCGTGCGCGAGGCCCGAGAGCATACTGAAGCGATCCGCCGCATCGAAGCCAAAGGCCGCGCTGTGCCAGGCTAGAAAGTGTGCCAGCGGCCGATGCGTGCCCAGGATCGCCTTGGGCCGTCCGGTCGAGCCCGAGGTAAACGCCACATACGCCAGATCGTCGGGCGAGAGCGTGTGGTCTGGCGCGGTCTCAGGCTGTGCTGTCAGCGCTGCGGGCAGAGTCGCGGCCTCACGCGGCAGCTCGATCACACAGTGCAGACCGAGCGTCGTCAGGTAGTGCGCCAGCGACTCGGGCGGAGCGCCTGCCGCCGCGAGCTGAATCCAGGCTCGTGGCTGCGCGAGCTGAAGGTAGTCGATCAGCCGGGCGGCGGGATAGCCAGGATCGAGGATCGTAAACGCCGCGCCGGCTTTCAACACGCCGAGCAGCGCCCAGACCAGCGCCGCGCTGCGGTGGCCGTAGATCGCGACACGTTCGCCGCGCCCCACGCCGCGTGCCAGCAGCGCATGCGCCAGCCGGTTACTGCGATCCTCAAGCTCGGCGTAGCTCCACTGCGTCACGGGATCGATCACTGCGATGCGCTCAGGACCGAGCGCTGCCTGTTGCTCGAACATCACATGCGCAAAGCCCGCGAACTCGCCATCCAGCGTCGTGGTCGGGTCCGGCAGCAGCGCCTGGGCGGTGGGCGTTACCAGCGAGATCGCGCCGATCGGCTGCGCTGGCTGAGCGAGCGCCTGCGCCAGCACATGCTGAAACTGATCCAGCAGCGCCGCCATACGCTCCGCCGCGAACAGATCGGCGTTATACACCAGATCGCAGAAGATCCCATCCGCCTGCTCCTCGACATACAGCGTCAGATCGAACTTGGCTCCCAGCTCCGGCGGCGCGAGCAGCTCGACGTCCAGGCCCGGCAGCTTGAGATGCGTGTCGGGCAGGTTGAGCATGTTGAAAAAGACCTGGAACAGCGGCGTGTGGCTCAGGTTGCGCTCGGGCTGAAGCTCGTCGAGCAGCTTCTCGAAGGGCACATCCTGATGGGCGTACGCGTCAAGGCAGGTTGCGCGCACACGGCCCAGCAAATCGACAAAGCTCGGATTGCCGCCGAGATCGGTGCGCAGCGCCAGCGTGTTGAGGAACAGGCCAATCAAGCTCTCGGTCTCGGCGCGCGTGCGTCCTGCTATTGGCGTGCCCACCACGATGTCGCTCTGGCCGCTGTAGCGCTGCATCAGCAGCTTGAAGCCGGCCAGCAGCGTCATAAACAATGTCGCGCCGTGCCTGCGGCTGAGCACGTGCAGCTGCTCGGCCAGCTCACGATCGATGGTCAGCGTTCGGCGCGCGCTGCGGAATGTGCGCACCGGCGGACGCGGCCGATCGGTCGGCAGTGCCAGCGGTACGGTGTTCGCCAGCTGCCGGCGCCAGTAGCTGAGCTGTCGTTCCAGGATTTCGCCCTGCATCCAGCCGCGCTGCCAGACCGCGTAGTCGGCGTACTGGATCGGCAATGGCGGCAGCGGCGACTCTTCGCCGCTCACGAAGGCCTGGTAGAGCGCCGCCAGCTCACGCACAACCACGCTCAGCGACCAGCCGTCGGTGATGATGTGATGCATCGTGATCAGCAGAACATGCTCCTGATCGTCGAGTGTGAGCAGCGTATTTCTGAGCAGCGGGCCAAATGCGAGATCGAAGGGCTGCTGGCTTTCTTCCAGGATCAGCCGGCCGGCCTCTTCCTCCCGCTGCGGCTCAGGCAGCGTCCGCAGATCGAGCTGCATCAGCGGCGCGCTCAGCCACTCGTCGATCGTCTGCACGGCCACGCCATCCGGCGCCGATTCGCTCTGGCTGAAGGTTGTGCGCAGAACCGCGTGGCGGCGAACGATCGCTTCCAGGCTGCGCTCCAGCGCGAACAGATCCAGCGTGCCGCGCAGCCGCAGCGCTCCGGGAATGTTGTAGGTAGCCGTCCCTGGCTCAAGCTGATCCAGAATCCACAGGCGCTGCTGGGCAAACGACAGCGGCAGCGGCGCGTCGTGGTCAATCGGCACGATCGGCGGGGCCTGATCCGAGCTGGGTTGTCGCGCCGCCTCGATCTGCGCGGTCCACCCGGCGATCGTGGGCGACTCGAAGAGCGTGCGCAGCGGTAGCTCAACCTGGAACACGTCGCGCACCCGCGACACCACCTGTGTCGCCAGCAGCGAGTGGCCGCCGCGCTCAAAAAAGTTGTCGTGGATGCCGATCCGCTCCAGTTGGAGCACATCCGCCCAGATGCTCGCCACGATCTCTTCGGCGGGCGTGCGTGGCGCGCTCACGGCCTCGTCGGCAGCCGGTCGCTCAAAGCTCGGCACGGGCAGCGCCTGACGATCGGGCTTGCCGCTGGGCGTGAGCGGCAGCGCATCCAGGAACACAAACGCCGACGGGATCATGTAGTCGGGCAGCCGCTGCGCGAGGAAGGCGCGCAGCGGAGAACCTAGAACCGGGTGCCCTCCGGGCGTCCTAGAACCATCTTCCTCAACTCCTAGGTTCTTAGTTCTAGGTTCTAGGTTCTTAACAACATACGCCACGATCCGCTTCTCGCCCCGCGCATCTTCGCGCGTGACAACCACGACATCGCGCACATCTGGATGCTGGGCCAGGGTAGTCTCGATCTCGCCCAGCTCGACGCGGAAGCCTCGGATTTTGACCTGATGGTCGATGCGGCCCAGAAACTTGATATTGCCGTCGGCGAGATAGCAGGCCAGATCGCCGGTGCGGTAGAGCCGCGACCCGCGATCAGAGCCGAACGGATCGGGGATGAAGCGCTCGGCGGTCAGATCGGGTCGATGCAGGTAGCCGTAGGCCAGGCCCATGCCGCCCGCATACAGCTCGCCGGGAACGCCCACCGGCACCGGCTGAAGCTGCGCATCCAGGAGATACACCTGCATGTTCTGGACCGGCCGCCCGATCGGAGTGGGACGCTGCGGCGCTACGTCCTGCGGCACGCTGTACAGGGTGGTGCAGACGGTGGTCTCGGTCGGGCCGTAGGCGTTGATGATGCGCAGATCCGGCAGCCGTGCCGTGATCGCAGCCAGCAGCGGCTCGGCGATCGGCTCGACGCCGACCATCAGCCGTCGCAGCGCTAGCGGATTGCCCTGCTCCAGCCAGGTTTGGAGATCGTTCAGCATAAATGTCGGGACATAGGCGCTGGTGATCGCCTGGCGCTGAAGCCACGACAGAAAGGCCGCGCTGCTTGGGCGGACGTCTTCGGACGCGATAACAAGCGTCGCGCCGCTGGTCAGCGCCGAGAACAGCTCATAGACCGAAACATCGAAGCTGATGCTGCCCCACAAACTCCCGCGATCGCCGGTGGTGAGCGGCTGCCGGCGATCGAAATCCGCCAGCAGGTTGATCACGCCGCGATGCGCGCAGGCCACGCCTTTGGGCCGTCCGGTCGAGCCCGAGGTAAAGATCACGTACGCCAGCTGTTCCGGCAGCACCGCGCAGGCTGAATTCGTCGCCGGCTGATCGGCAAGCGTGTGCCAGTCGGCATCCAGGCACAAAATTGGAGCCTGATGCTTGGGCAGCTGCGCAGCCAGCCGCTCCAGCGTCAGAATCATGGCTGCTCGGCTGTGACTGAGCATGTACTGCAAGCGCTCGGCGGGATACGTCGGATCGAGCGGGACGTAGGCCGCGCCTGCCTTGAGGATACCGATAATCCCAATAATCATCTCTGACGAACGCTCGACACACAGCGCGACGAGCGAGTCGGGACCGACGCCCTGCGCGCGCAAGTAGTGCGCCAGCTGGTTGGCGCGAGCGTTCAGCTCGGCGTAGCTCAGAGTTTGTTCCTCAAAAACGACCGCGATGGCTTCAGGCGTGCGTTCGGAGTGCGCCTCGATCAGGCCGTGGATTGTGGCCTCGCGCGGATACTCAGCCGCCGAGCGGTTCCAGTCGATCAGCATCTGCTGCGCTTCGGCGCTCGTCAGCAGCGGCAGGCGATCGATCTCCGCGCTCGGCTGGGCGACGATGCTGGCCAGCAGCGTCTGGAAGTGCCGCGCCATCCGCTCGATCGTCGCTGCGTCGAAGAGATCGAGGTTGTACTCCCAGCTGCCGACCAGGCCGCCGTCGCTCTCGGCCAGCATCACCGACAGATCGAACTGTGCGATCTGCTGATCCAGCGCGATCGATTCGAGCCGGAGATCGCCGATCTGAATCTGTGCTCCCGGCCGGCCAAAGGCGAACGCGGCCAGACTGCGCTCCGGCTGTGCTTGCGCCGCTTGCAGCGCAAAAACAACCTGAAAGAGCGGCTGGCGGCTGGGATCGCGCTCCGGCTGAGCCGCCTCGACGATCAGCGACAGCGGATAGTCTCCATGCGCGAACGCGGCCAGCACGGTTTCACGCATCTGCGCCAGCAGCGCGTCGAACGCGAGACCCGGCGCGAAGGTCGCTCGCAGCGGCAGGAGGTTGACGAAGTAGCCGATCAGCCTGGCCCACTCGGCCCGTGTACGTCCTGCTGTCGGGGAGCCAACCAGGATGTCGCGCTGGCCGGTGTAGCGGTAGAGCAGCGTGTGAAACGCGGCCTGGAGCGTGGTATAGAGCGTCGTCTGGGCGCGCAGAGCCAGCGCTTTGAGCTGGCGGGTTAGCTCGGCATCGAGCGCGAAGGCCAGCGTCGCGCCGCGATAGGTTTGCAGCGGCGGTCGCGGCCGATCCGTCGGCAGATCCAGCGTGGTCTGTGCCGGATTGCCTGCGGGAGTCAGCTGCTCGCGCCAGTACGCCGCAAGTCGCTCGCCCTCGACACCTGCCAGCAGATCCACCTGCCAGCGGGCGTAATCGGCGTAGCTGACAGGCAGAGGCGGAAGTTGCGCATCACGTCCGGCGCGTTCGGCGGTGTAGAGCTGCCCGGCCTCATGAGTCAGCACATCCAGCGACCAGAGATCGGCGACGCTGTGATGGATCGCCAGCAGCAGCACGTAAGCGCCTGGTCGTGCGAATACGCTGATCCGCAGCAGCGGGCCATGATCGAGATCGAATGGTCGCTGCGTCTCGGCGCTCAGACGTGTGTCAAGCTGCGTGTCGCTCCAGCCCGTCGCATCCTCGACCTCCAACGCGAGCCGGGCCTCGGCATGAACGCGCTGCACCGGCTGTCCAGCCCGCTCGACGAGTGTGGTCCGTAGCGCGGGATGCCGCTCGATCAGCCGTTGAAAAGCTCGCTCCAGCGCCGCCAGATCGATGTCGCCGGCCAACCGAACCGCCCGCACGATGTTGTAAGCGGTGCTTTCCGGCGCAAGCTGGTATAAAAACCAGATCGCGCGCTGCCCGGCTGAGAGCGGATGATCGCCGAGCGACGCGGCGGAGCTGATGGGCTGGGAACCGCCCTCCTCCACCTGCGCCAGGATGTCCGCCGCCAGCTGATCGATGGTCACGCCTTCAAGCAGCCGGGCCATCGGAATAATTGCGCGCAGCTCGGTCTCGATCGTGTGTTGCAGCTCAACCGCCATCAGCGAGTCCAGGCCCAGGCTGCTCAGCGGCTGCTCCGGCTCCACGGCGGCAGGCGCGATCCGCAGCGCATTTGCGACCAGACCGCGTAGATATCGTTCGAGCCAGGGCTGGCGCTGCTCGCTCGGCTGATCCAGCAGCGCGCCGGCTGCCGGCTCGTCGGTAGCTGCCTGTGCCGTCGTTGTGAGCGTGCTGCTGCCCAGCGCATCGAGCGCCCCGGAAAGAAACGTCTGGCGCGTCGCGCTGCGCTGGATCTTGCCGCTGGTGGTTTTAGGCACGCCGCCCGGCCTGATCAGCACCACGGTATCGGTCTGCAACTCGTGCTGCTCGGCAACCGCCTGCCGGATCGCCGCCGCCACCTCCTCGATCGGCACGCGCCGGCTCTGGCGCTCGACCTCGCCCACGACGACCAGCCGCTCCTCGTCGTCTCGCTCGATGGTGAAGGCGGCGGTCGCGCCTGGATGCAGCGCGGGATGGCTGCGCTCTACTGTGGCCTCGATGTCCTGGGGATAATGATTGCGGCCACGAATAATCAGCAGATCTTTCAAGCGCCCGGCGACAAACAGCTCGCCCGCGTGAAGTAGCCCGAGATCGCCGGTGCGCAAAAATCTGCCCGGTTGCCCCTCGATCGTCGCCGCAAACGTGCGCCGGGTTGCTTCAGGCTGGCCCCAGTAGCCCCGCGCTACACTCGGCCCCGACACCCAGATCTCACCGACTCGATCCGCAGGGCAGGCTTGCAGCGTCTCGGGATCGACGATCGCGATCTGCTGATCGAGCAGCGCCGCGCCCGAGCTGACCAGCGTTCGCGGCGGGACGTTTTCGGCTGCGGCTACCACCTGATGCTGCTCAAGCGCCGCGCTGGCGAAGTTGGCGATCGTCGGTGGAGCGGCGAGCCGGCCGCCCGCAACGATCAGCGTGGCCTCGGCCAGACCATAGCAGGGATAAAACGCCTCGCGCCGAAAGCCACACTCGGCGAAGGTCGCCGCAAAGCGATCGAGCGTCTCGGCCCGCACCGGCTCCGCGCCGTTGAACGCCACCGTCCAGCTGCTCAGATCCAGCTCCCGGCGCTGCTCGGTCGTAATCTTGCGCACACACAGATCGTAGGCGAAGTTGGGGCCGCCGCTGGTTGTGCCGCGAAACCGTGAGATCGCTTCGAGCCAGCGCAGGGGCTGCTGCAAGAACGCGAGCGGCGACATCAGCGTGACCGGAAAGCCGGCGTAGAGCGGCTGTAAAATCCCGCCGATCAGGCCCATATCGTGGTACGGCGGCAGCCAGATCACGCCCTGGCTTCCCGGCGTATGGCCGAACGCCTGGCGGATCAGCTCAAGATTGTGCAGCAGGTTATCGTGGCTGAGCATCACGCCTTTGGGCGTGGAGGTCGAGCCCGAGGTGTATTGCAGAAACGCCAGCGTATGCGCGTCGATCGCCGGGGTCTGCCACTGCTCGGCAGCTTCCGGGAAAATCGAATCGGTCGCCAGCCAGCTCAGGCTCTGGAGATCAGCGGCCTGAGCGGCCAGCGCCTGGCCCAGCTCAACCGTAGCCGAGGTAGTAAGCGCAATCCGTGGCTGAGCATCGCGGACGATGGCGAGCAGGCGCTGGGGCAGGCTGCGATCCAGCCGCGCCGAGGTCGGCGGATACGCCGGAATCGCGGTGACGCCGGCGTATAAACAGCCAAAGAAGGCCGCGATGTAGGAGAGTCCAGGCGGATACAGTAGCACCGCCCGCTGTCCAGGCATATCTAGCTGCTGTAGCCGAGCGGCGATTGCGCGGGCCTGGCGATCCAGTGCCGCGTAGGAGAGACAATCGGTTGCCGACTGGCCATCTGTGAGAAAGGTATAAGCTAGCTGATCCGGCTGCTGCGCTGCTCGCCAGCGCGCAAGTTCCACCAACGTCGTCCACGGCTGTGGTTGGCTAACGGTTGTTCCGATCATGGGGGGCAGCTTAATCTATGACACAGGTTGGACCTGTCACCATATTACATAATAAGCTCAAGATATTGGGATAGCCCGGTATGGGCAGAGTAAAGAGATGAGCGGCAACAAGAATGTGTGTGGCAAATAAACATGTATATAACTGCAAAGATTTGTATAAAATAGATCAAAAGTGACCGTATGTCAACTGATTTGCGAATATTTGTACGTCTGGTTGTTCAATTGGTTAGGAGATTGTAATCCTGTACAAGCATGTAGGAAACCCTTCTGAATGAACATGAAAGGCGCTTCCGTATGACGCCGGCCTGTGCTAACACCGGGAGATTCAGCGCCAGGATAGCGGCGCTTTGCTCGTCGGGTGCTTGTTCTCGCCACGGTGCTGGTATAAGATGATAGATGCTCTGCTCCAATATGACACGCGTGAGGTGCCTGGATGGGACAGCAGGTAGATCTGTATGAAAACACATACGGCAGCTTTGCCGAGCGTGTTCTCACCACCGTGCGCCGCGAGACGTTTGGTGAAGATATTGGTCAGAATAGCTGGCTTACTGTCGATGAGCTGCGGCGCTTTCTGGCCTGGCTCGATCTGACGGTCACCGCTCAGATCCTCGATGTCGGATGCGGCTCTGGCGGCCCGGCGCTGTTTATCGCTCGTGCCACTGGCTGCCGCGTCACCGGGATCGACGAGACTCCGCAGGCGATTGCGACGGCTACCCAGGCAGCACACGCGGCCGGGCTGAGCCAATCGCTGCGGTTCCAGGTTGCCGATGCGAATGCGCCGCTCCCCTGGCCCAGCGCGACATTTGATGCGATCCTCTGCATCGACGCGATCAATCATCTGGCCGATCGGCGGCGGGTGCTTCAGGAATGGCGGCGAGTCCTGAAGCCAGGCGGACGAGTGCTCTTCACCGATCCGGTCGTCGTAACGGGAGCGCTCGCGAATGACGAGATCGCGGTGCGGAGCTCGATCGGACATTTTGTGTTTGTGCCGCGCGGTGAAAACGAGCGCCAGCTGGAAGCGGTCGGTTTTCGGGTGCTGCGCTGCGAGGATGTGACGGAGAATGCCGCCCAGATTGCGCACCGCTGGCAGCAGGCCCGTGAGCGGCATCGTGCCGAGGTTGTGCAGCTGGAAGGCGAGGAGCGATTCGCGGGGCTGCAAGCCTTCTTCGCCATGGTGCATCGCCTCAGCAACGAGCGCCGCCTGTCGCGTCTGGCTTTTGTGGGCCAAAAAAACCCCAGCTGACGAAGCCAGCACGCTTTGAGGCAGCAGCGCTCAAGCCCGGGCTTCAGCTGGAGTCGCGCTCCCGGCCAGCCGATCGAGCAATCCTTCCAGTATGCGATCGTGAATACCGCTCACATACAGCGACCACACCGGACCGAACCACCACGCAAGTTTGATCCGAATCACGTGACGTACGAGCGTGGAGCCGCTCCCGGCCTCCTGCACCTCGAAGCTGTGTGTGCCGCGCAAGAAGCTGAGATTTGCCCGCCAGACGATCCGCTGGTTTACCTCGTACCTGTCAAGCACTGCGCGAAGAGGACCGTGTTGTTCCTGTGTAATTCCCACCCGCATGGGACCGTCGGTTCGTCGAAAGGGCATCTTTGGGTCGGGCCAGATCCGATCCGCTGCCGTGCCAAGCGCCACCAGCTCGTCAAAAACCTCTGCCAGCGGCCGTGACACAAGACGCTCGTGTGTGTTCACTACACACATTTCGATTCCTCACCTGTTGGCGCTGCCATACCAGCATATGGCGGCGATGCTGCTCCATTCGATCTCCCAGATCAATATACTGCTGTTGAGGTATAACATAGTCGTCTGAGCATTCAGCCAGATTGTTGCTAAGATTGCCCAAAAAGTGTGTAAGATTCGGCAGGTCTTCGGACATCTGTATACAAATCTTCCAGGATAGTTAAAGGTCTGGTCTGTGTATACGCAGAGTACCAATAGCGCAACGGTTTTGCATGAGATAAGCGCCAGCGAGCACGGGCGACTGGTTCGCTTGTGCGCGTATCTCACCGGCGATCGTCACGCCGCCGAAGATCTGGCTCAGGAAACCCTGCTCGTAGCGTGGCGTCTGCGCGATCGTCTCGTCGATCCATCGCAGGCGCAGGTCTGGCTCTCGGCGATCGCGCGTAATGTGTGCCGCCAGTGGCTGCGCAGCCGGCAGCGTGAGGGCGCGCATCTTATGCAGCCGCGCGCCGACGATCCGCTCACAGTGGATTGGGACGCGCAGGTCGTCGATCCGTTTGATCTTGAGGTTGAGCTTGAGCGCGCGGAGCTGTCTACCCTGCTCGATCAGGCGCTGGATCTGCTGCCCGAGGAGACGCGCACGGTGCTGGTGCAGAAATACATCCGGGAATCGTCTCACGCCGCGATCGCTCAGCAGCTCGGCGTATCGGAAAATGCCGTCGCTGTACGCCTGCATCGCGGCAAGCTCGCGTTCCGCCGTATCCTCAGCACACATCTGCGCGCGGCGGCCGAGCCCTTCGGCATGGTTGAGGCCGATCCTTACCGCGAGACGCGCATCTGGTGCCCGATCTGCGGCGTGCGTAAGTTGATGGGCAGCTATGATCAGGAGCTTGGCCGCCTGGATGTGCGCTGTCCACAGTGCTGTCAGCCGGCCGCGCCTTCGATCTGGCAGTCCGATTCGGCGGAGATGTTCGGGGGCGCTAAGCAGATTCGGACGGCGCTGCTGCGTGGCATGGCCGACGCCTATGCTTCCTATCGCGCGGCGCTTACGCAGGGCGGGCTTGTGTGTCAGTCCTGCCGGCGCCTGATCCCGATCCGCTTTGGCCTCCCCACTGTCGAGCAGCTGGCGCCCTACCCGACCCGGCGCGCGATGTATCTCCGCTGCGAGGCCTGCGGATGCGGAGGAAGCTCCAGCCTGCGCATGTTTGTGCAATCCTCACCCGAGGTTCGCGCGTTCTGGGAAAATCACCCGCAGATGCGGACGCTCCCCGAGCGTGAGATCGAGGTCGCCGGTGTGCCTGCGGTGCTGATCAGCTTCCAAAGTCTGACCACTGCCGCGCACATCGATGTGATCGTGGCCGACGAAACGTTTGAATTGATTGATGTGGCCGTGTTCGACACCTAGTCACGGCCCGAGGATATGCCTGTGTCTTACGAAACACCACCTAACGGCTGGCGGACATTTCTGATCATCTGGTGGACCCAATCACTGTCGGTGATCGGCAGCGCGCTGACTTTCTTCGCGATTAATATCTGGGTGGTCCAGGTTTTGTACCCGCGCCCGGAGCAGAAGCCGGAGCTGGCGATCGCGCTCTCGGCCATGACTCTGGCTTTCGGCGTTCCCACCATGATCTTTGCGCCGATCGCCGGCGCGTGGGCGGACCGTCACGACCGGAAGCTGACGATTATTCTCGCGGATGTGGGCAGTGGCCTGCTCAGCGTGCTGCTGATCCTGCTGATTCTGGCCCAGTCACTCCAACTGTGGAGCCTGCTGATCGTGATGGCCCTGGCGGCGATTGCCAACACCTTTCACGACTCCGCCTTCGATACGTCGTACGCCATGCTGGTGCCTGAGGCGAAGCTCCCACGTGCTAACGGCATGATGCAAACGATGTTCTCGCTGTCGGGTATTTTCTCGCCGCCACTCGCCGCGATGATCATTGGCTTGCCGGCGCTGGCCCGGCAGGGCACAAGCCAGCTCCCGTTTCGCGAAGCGCTGATCTGGTTACAGGACGGTACGGTGCTGGCGATCGGCGTGGATGTGCTGACGTTTCTCATCGCGTCGAGCACGCTCCTGTTTCTGACGATTCCATCGCCGAAGCGAGCCGATCTCCAGGTGGCGGAAGGCCAATCCAGGCCCAGCATATGGGACGACATCAAGGAAGGCGCGCGCTACATCTGGCAGCGCCGGCCGATGCTGTGGCTGCTTGGTACGTTCACAGTGGCGAATTTCGTCGGCGCGCCGCTGGGCGTGCTTGAGCCGCTGATCGTTAAGTTCAATCTGGCGGCCGATTGGACCGCGCGCGGCTATAGCTACGAGACGGCGATCGCGCTGCTGGGCTCGGTGACTGGTCTTGGCGGCCTGATCGGCGGTATCGTTATGAGTCTGTGGGGTGGCTTCAAGCGTCGCCGGATCTATGGGGTGCTGCTGCCGATGATTCTTTCGGGCGCGGCAATGATCGCGATCGGATTTTCGCCGTTTCTATACGTTACAGCGGCTCTGCTAGCCGTGAATATTGGCATGCTCCCGTTTATGAACGCGCATTCCCAGTCGATCTGGCAGGCGCAAACACCGCGCGAGCTGCAAGGCCGCGTCTTTGCGGTACGGCGGGTGATCGCCCAGTTTACCTTTCCGCTCGGCACGGCCTTTGCCGGATTGGCGGGCTTTGTTAATGTCGGCACGCTGCTGGTTGTGCTTGGCTCAATTCTGGTGCTTTTTTGTGTTGCGCAGCTCTTTAATCCTTCTTTGCTGCGAGTAGAAGACAAAGCCTATCTCGATCAGCGTGCAGCCGATGCGGTGCGGCTAGCAGAGCGTGATGTATCGGTAGAGACGTAAGCGTCTGGTTGCGCAATACACATTTCAGAAACAAAAAGACTCACGGATAAAACACCGTGAGTCTTCTCGTTGGTGACCCCAACGGGATTCGAACCCGTGATCTTCACCTTGAAAGGGTGACGTCCTAGGCCGCTAGACGATGGGGCCTCTGGTTGCCGCGGGATTTCCACGCGCGACTTGGTGAATATTACCACAAGGCTATCTATGCGTCAAACGATGAGCGGCAAGAAATAACCGGGCGGAGCCAGCCGTTGTGTGGCTCCGCCCGTTCTTCGGCTATTTCTCGGCGGCAAAGCTCTGCACAAGATCAACTAGCAAGCGCACGCCCACGCCGGTTGCGCCACGCCGGTTGTAGGATTGTGGCTGATCTTCGGCTCGGGGCGGCTCTTCAACCCAGGCTGTGCCCGCGATGTCGAGGTGCACCCATGGACGCTCGTCGACGAAGTTTTCCAGGAACGCACCTGCGGTAATCGTCCCGGCGGCGCGGCCCAGCGATGAGGTGTTGCGCACGTCGGCGATCTTGCTCTTGACGGCCTGGCGATACTCCGGCAGCATCGGCAGCTCCCACACCAGCTCGCCAGTCGTTTCGCCCGCCTGCTTCACACGCTCGGCAAACGCGGCGTTGTTCGTCATCAGGCCGGTGATGTAGATGCCAAGCGCGATCACGACAGCGCCCGTCAGCGTCGCCAGGTCCACGATGGCGTCGGGCTCGTAGCGCTGGGCATACGAGAGGCCGTCGGCCAGTACCAGGCGCCCCTCGGCGTCGGTGTTGAGGATCTCCATCGTGACGCCGTTCATCGCGGTCAGGATGTCGCCGGGCTTGAAGGCATGTCCGCCGGGCAGGTTCTCGGTTGCGCACACAATGCCGACGACATGAACGTTAGCGGGCTTGAGATCGGCGAGCGTGCTCATGGTGCCGAGCACCGCCGCCGCGCCCATCATGTCCATCTTCATCAGATCCATCTTCTCGGCGGGCTTGATCGAGATACCGCCAGAGTCGAAGGTGATGCCTTTGCCGACCAGCGCCAGCGTTTTGCCGTTGCCTTTCTTGCCGTACTCCAGCACAATAAACTTCGGCTCTTCGTGCGCCGCCTGGCTCACGCCGATCATACCGCCCATGCCCAACTCGCGCATCTGCTCGCGATCCAGAACGGTCAGCTCCATGCCGCCGCGCTCGGCGATCTCAGTCGCTACCTCGGCAAAGCGGGTGGGCGTGCAGTAGGCCGGCGGCTCGTTGCCGAGATCGCGGGCCAGCTTCACGCCGCGCGCCACCATCTGCGCCAGCTCGACAATCTCGGTATTGCCCTCGCCGACCAGCGTAACCTCGGCGATGTCGGTCTGTGGCTCGACGTTCTTTTTGCTGCCCGTGCCCTTGAAACGATCGAAGCGATAGTCGGCCAGCAGCAGGCCATCGGCGACCGCGCGCAGCACAGCATCGCGATCCAGGCTACCGGTCTCCGGCAGCGCGACCGCGACCGCGCTAACGTTGAGCTCAGTCGCCTTGACCAGCGCATAAGCGTATGCGCGGCGCAGCTGCTCAGTCGTCACGGCGTCGCGCTTGCCCAGTCCGAGCAACAAGACACGCCGCGCGGCAACCTTTTTGCCGGCATGAGTCACGAGCAACGTCTTTTTGAAGCCGCCTTTGAAATCATCAGCCTCGATCAGATCTGCTACCATCGGCGGAAGCGCTTCATCGGCGAAGACGCCTACGATGGCAAGCGGTGTTTGAAGCTCGGCGATGGAGCCGGACTTTAGGGAAAGGTTCATCCATGTATCCTTTCAGTTGTTGGTACGTCGCCCCAGGCGAACCAGGGATGTGGCGTGGAGTTGAGCAGGTTCGGAGTTAGCGGCCCCAGCTTGCGTGTAGACCTACGAATGGATTAAGCTGCTTTTCTTCACCGATCGTTGTTTCGGGCCCATGTCCCGGATACGCACGGACGTCGTCGGGAAGTGGCCACAGCTGCTGCTCGATCGATTGAATCAGGGTCTGAGCGTTGCCACCCAGAATATCGGTGCGTCCAACGCTGCGGTAGAAGAGCGTGTCGCCTGCGATCAGCGCCTTGTCGGCAGGCGCGTACAGGCAGACGCTGCCCGGACTATGTCCCGGCGTGTGCAGCACCTGAAGCTCGACGTTCCCGAATGAGAACCGCTCGCCGTGGATGAGCTTGTGCTCAGCGGGAGCGACCGGCTCCATGTGAAAGCCAAACATGCGGCCTTGCATGACTGCCCCGGCCAGCAGCCAGTCATCCGCAGGATGCAGATAGACCGGCACGTTGGCCCAGTGGCGGAGCGGCTCAACCGCGCCGATATGATCGAGATGGGCATGGGTGAGCACAATCGCGGTAAGCGTCACGCCGGCATCGATCACGGCCTGCTGGAGCATTTCTGCCTCAGCGCCGGGATCAATAAGAATCGCCTGACCTGTTGCGGTGCAGGCGAGCAAGTATGGATTTTCGGCCAGCGGCCCGACCGTAAAGCTTTGAATGCGCAGCATAGTTTAACAGCTTCGTCATACAACGATATGGTGATATTCTAGTGCAGGGATTCGTCTGCGTCAAATACTTCTTTGGTATGCTTCCCGAACCGGACGCACCCACCCTGAAACCCTGGGCTTGACGTAGTGAGCCGGCTTAAGTCTGCTCGATCGCGACGGTGATCGGCAGTGCGAAGCCGGGGCTATGCTGGCCTGGGAAGTGCACCAGGCGCAGCTCTCCGTCGCGCAGATTCTCGAACAGGTTACCGTTGAGCGTCGCCTTGATCCGCCCTTGAACGGCGCCATCGCGCACCAGCAGCGCCTGCGATGTCGAGAGCGAATAGTTGCCGCTGGTTCGATCCTGCGTGTGCAGGCCCAGCACGCTCAGCACCAGGATCGCCTCGTCGAGCTGCGGCTGTAGCTCCTGCCAGGTGCTCTCGGTGGCAGCCTGGATGCGTACGCTCTCCTCGTTGCCCGGCGGTGTGTTGGGCGACAGGTTGAGCCGCCGCGCATACTTGAGATCCAGCACCGGCTGCGTCAGCCGCCCGTGATCGATGTAGGTCGTCGGCGTGCTGGGAACACCCTCGCTGGTGTAGCCGAACGAGCCAATCCCCAGCGGTTCCCAGGGCTCGATCGACACCGTCAGATCGTCGCGCAAAATCTGCCTGCGCTCATGAAAATCCTCGATCCGAAACGGCGACTGACCATGAAAGATCGCCGAGCCGCCCAGGTTGCCCCAGACAAAGAAGCTGAACAGGTTGTAGGCGACATTGGGATGTAATACTACCATGCGCTTGCCGTTGGTGATGCCGCCGGCAGGTGTGCGCAGCGCTTGAAGATAATCGCCGGCCAGCGCGATCTGTGTGGCGATCTCGTCCAGCGATGTGACAGTGCGCTGGCTTTTGCCCTCGCCGATGATGCCGTCGAACGAGCCGGAGTAGGAGAACGTGGTGCCGTGGTTGCTCAGCGCCAGGCCCTGTGAGGTGCGCAGATAGCCCTGGCCCTCGCTCACGCCGATGCCGCCGTTGAGCGTCTTAGCCTGATAGCGCTCGGCAAGCTGCTGGAGTTGCCTCACGATGTCGAGCAAATAGGTCGTGCGCTCGGCAAACAGCGGCGGAATATCGTCGGAAAAGAGCGGAACATCGCGCACGCTCTGCGGCCCGAGAAACTGGGCGGCGTCGGGATCGTCATAGGCAGCCTGGCGCGCATTAGCCAGAATCTGATCCAGAATCGCCAGGCTATTGCCGTCGAGATTGCCTCGGCTGAGCCGCTGATCCTGCCACTGCACCAGAAAGCTGCCGCTGGTGCCGGCGCTGAACGAGAATGGGCTATACACGCTGCCCACGTCGTTGTCGCGAATACCGATGCCCACGGAGCGCCGCTCGCTCAGGTTGATGCGGTAGTTCATGATGTCGGCGTGGGCGTCGAAGGCGGATTGAATATCGTCGATGTAGCTCATGCTGCCTCTGCCCTATGGGCGAACAAAGGAACAAGGGAACAAGCGAACAAATTGTCATTTCTTTTTGTTCCTTTGTTCTTTGGTTTCTTTTGTTCTTTTTTACGCTCCGCCAACCAGCACCGCCGGGCTCGGCTCCAGGTACAGGAAGTAGTGCGAGCCGCCCGAGGACGGCACCGACTGGCCGGCCTTCCCGCAGAAGCCCATCGCGTCGAGCTGGAGCGGACCAAAGCCGGCGGCGATCGCCTGGAGCGCGGCGCGAGTCTGGCCGCTGAAGATCACAGGCTGGAAGAGCTTGACGCCCTCGACGCTCAGCTCCCAGAGCGCGGCGCAGTTGAAGACGAAATCGCCCTGTGCCGGGCTGACCTGGCCGCCTTTGTATCCGGCCAGATAGATCACCGGCTGTCCCGCCTTGAGCAGTCCCGCGTTCAGCAGCGCCGCGCGCACATCCTCGGGCGTTTGCTCCTCGAAGCGACCCGACAGCGGATGCGCATCCGGCAGCTCGATCCGAATGTTGGTCATACGCGGCACCGGCACCGAGCCGTAGCTCTGCGCGCGGCCTGCGTCGATCACGCGTGTGCCGGCCGCCTGCGCCGAGAAAAGATCCGCCAGCGCATCTTGCAGCACACCCTTGTTGAGAATCGTGGCGCGGCTGCGACGAATGCCGTTGGGCGAAAACGGCTGATAAGCATGATCGCCCACAACCGGCTCGTCGATGATCGTGACAATCGGCGCTGCCATCTGCTCGCCGGCGCGGAACACGCCGTTGTTGCCCAGGATCGACGTGCGCAGGCCATCGGTTTCGGCGGCGTGACCAAACGCCTCATGCGCCAGGCCCTTGGCCATCGCGTAGTCCATGATGATCGGATAGGAGCCTGCGGGATAGCGCGGCGCTGAGCCCAGCCGCTGCGCTGTCTCGACTGCCTTTTGCGCTCGCAGCATCAGCAGCTCACGGTCTTCCAGCAGCACCTCGTAGCCGGTCCGCGACAGCGACGAGTTCACGGTATGTGCTGTGCCGTTGTGCTGCACCGTGACCGAGTTGAAGCAGTAGCCGTGCGGCAAAACATAGCTCACGTCGGTGCCGTCCGAGCGCACAATCCGCCACTCCTCGCGATCGATATAGAACGGTGTGCGCACCTTCACCCCGGAAGCGCCATCGCCGCCCAGACGCATCACCTCGGCGTTGATCTCCTCAGTCAGCGCCTGCACCCTGTCGAGCGGCAGCGAATGGAGATCGTACGGCGTGGGCGGAATCTCAACGGCGGTTACCGGCTCAACCTCGAAGATCGCGGGGTTGCGCTCCAGCCTGGCGTGAGCCGCCGCGCGCAGCCCCGCGATCGCCGATCGCAGCGCCTGCTCGGCCTGCTCGTGGCTCAGCCTGTCCGTCGCGGCAAACGCGGTGTGGCCCTCGCGATCGAAGACATGCATACCGATGCCCTGCGAGAGCGTCGTCGAGATGCCTTCGGTCTTGCCGTTGGCCACCGTAATGCTGCGGCTGGCCGTGCGCTGAAGTCGCGCGATCAGATAAACGTTTTGCTGGTCTGCGGTATCGAGAAGATGCTTGAGCAGATCCGAGTGCTCGTGCAGTAGCGGCTGAGTCATGCGAATCCTTTGAGAACAAACGAACCAAAGAACAAAGGAACAAAATCGAGAACCAAGAACCGAGAACTAAACCACAGAACAACAAACAACGAACAAGGCAACAAGGCAACAAGCGATCCAGAAACATGTTACTGCGCTCCGTTGTTCGGCTGGTAGCGCAGCAAGACGACGCCTGAACGCCTTGTGTTCGATCAGATGCAGCCGCAGTGAATCGATACCAAAGGAACAATAAGGTGCTGGATTAGAAATTTGTTCTTTTGTTCTCTTGTTCCCTTGTTCTTTCGCTCGCTTACCCGATATGTTGCTGGAAAAACTCTACCATACGCTGCAAGTACTGCTGATTGGCCGCGCCCTGGAACGAGTGCGGCTGTCCCGGATACTCGAACCACTCGACCTGCTTACCCGCCGCTTGCAGACCAGTGTAGAGATCTTCCGGCCATTTGCGCGGCACCGTCTCGTCGGCCGTGCCCCAGTGAATCTGCACCGGACAGCCGACATAGCTCAAATAGGGCAGCGGCGACAGTCGCTCATACAGCTCGGGACCTTCCTCGGGCTTGACCGGCCAATCGATCGCGTCGATCTGCTGGCCGCGACTGGCCGCGCGCTCAACCCGGAACTGATAATCCTCGACGATATTCGACGATGCGGGAGCATAGATCAAGGCCGCACCGATCTGATCGCTGATCGTGATCGCCTTGGAGGTGATCGCGCCGCCGTTGCTGTGGCCCCACATACCGATCTTGCCGGGCTTCGCGCTGGGCAGCTTCTGCGCCAGCGGGATCAGATTCACGGTGTCGATCACATGGCCGGCCCGAAATAGATTCGGCGCGTCATCCGACTCGGCGTGCGAGCGAAAGTCGGGCGAGAGCGTCATAAAGCCGCGCTGCGCCAGATAATCTGCGGCCAGCTTGGTGCCGTTGCCAGTCTGGTACACATCCAGCGGATAGTAGCCGTGGTTGAGGATCACCACCGGAAAAGGCCCGTCGCCATGCGGCCGGTTGAGCATCCCGGTGATGCGCAGGCCATCGCTGGAATAGGCGATCAGATAGCGCGTAAACGCCGCCGTGTCTTCCAGCGTCCGCACAATCTCGATCTCGCCCTCGCCGTAGCTCCGCGCGCGCAGCCCCTCGACCGTCACCGGCGCGTACTGCGCAAACGGATCGGGCGTGGGTGTAGGCGGCTCGGGTGTGGCGGTTGGCGGAATCTGTGTCGGCGTGGCGGTGGCGGGAGGCGTGGTGGCGGTTGGATTGGCCGTCGCGGTCGCCTGGGCAGTCGGGCTGGACTGCGGCGCCGGGTTGGTGTTGGCCGCAACCTCAGGCGGGCTGCTGGTAGTCTGGGTACTGGGCTCGGATTCCTGCGCGCAGCCGGCGAGAAGCAGGGCGGCGCAGATCAGAAGATAGATTAATGTCTTCATACCTATGATTGTACAGAGTTTTGGCGATCCGAAGGAGCGCAGGCCCACAAATCGTGTGATCTAGCGCAGCGGCTCCAGCCGCCACACGATCTTGCTGGCCGGGCTGTAGTGGACGCGGTAGCGCTTGCCGAATGTGCTCTGGAAGTGCGCTCGTGGCACCAGCTGCATGCGGCCGAGCTGGGTAAACTTGCCGTAGAACGAGCGCGATGGCCCGCTGGAACTCCACGAGCGCTCAAGCACATCGGTCTGGACTACGGCCGTGCCAGAGATCAAGTCGCGAAGACGTTGGAGCGCGTAGTAGCCGAGCACCAGGATCACAAAGGCGGCGAAGAGCAGAAAGGCCAGCGGTGGTGGTCCAAAAATATCCTGGAGCGCCAGGTAGACGATCAGCATGAGGGTAAAGCCCAGCAGCGGCACACACCCGCCGATCAGCCGCGCGCGCTGGGTAAAGGTGAGCGGAACACGAGCCGGCCCTTCGTCGACGATCGGGGCGGTGTTGGAGATGAAGCCGGGGGAGAAGGCGGCAGAATTGGCCGTCAGCGCCGCACCGCAGCGCGAGCAAGACGGCCCTGGCGATACCTCACTGGCGCAGATGGGGCATTGCATAGCGATCCTCACTCAAACAGCAGGTATTTTGAGACGAGTATAGCATAGCCCCACTGCGCTCGACTTCCCGGCGCTAGCGTTTGTTTTTGCGCTGCTCCCGTTTGCGCTGCTGCACGGGATCGTTCTTGTCGCGGCTGCGATCTTTGTGCGCCTTGCCCGCGCCCTTGACGTTCAGGATCGGCCACAGGCGGCGCACCGGCTCGACGAGATCCGTCTGGTTGTGGATCACGGTGTCGAGATCTTTGTAGGCCTGCGGCGCCTCGTCCAGGTACTCGCGGCTGGTCTCCGCCACAATGCCCTTCATCTTGTGCGCGAACGCTTCCAGCGTGATCGATCGCACCGCCTGGCCCCGGCTCATCACCCGGCCGGCGCCGTGCGAGCACGATTGAAACGACTCGGGATTGCCCAGGCCGCGCACAATATACGAGCCGGTCGCCATCGATCCGGGGATGATGCCTAAGACTCCCGCGCCCGCGAAGGTCGCGCCTTTGCGATGCACCCAGACCGTCTGCCCGTAGGCGGTCTCCTGGTTGGCGTAGTTGTGATGAATATTGATGCAGGCCGCCGGATCGAAGCTGAAATCAAGCCTGAGCCGCTTTTTGACCAGGTTGGCGAAGATCTCGGTAAAGGTCCAGCGCATCCGCTGGCGATTCTCCATCGCGTAATCCTGAGCCCAGAGCATATCCTTGAGATAGTTCTGGCCCTCCTCGGTGTCGAGCGGCAGCACCCACAGATCGCGCGCCGATTTGATCTGAAGCCGCTCGTTGAGCGCCTCGGCGATCGCGATGTGGTGCTGGGCGATCTGGTTGCCCGAGCCGCGGCTGCCGCTGTGGAGCATCAGCCAGACCATGCCGTCCTCGTCTTTGCACAGCTCCAGAAAGTGATTGCCGCCGCCGAGCGAGCCCAGCTGCCAGGGCGCTTTCTCGCGCACAATCGGCGCGACAGCCGTGGTGTAGCGATCTTCGTCGAAGCCGTTCCAGTCCTGCGGGCCGCTGTGCTGGCCGAAGCCGGTCGGAATATGCTTTTTCGTCAGCTCGTGCAGCTCGCGCAAAAAGGTCTGCGACAGATAGACGGCGCGCACGTTGAAGGGCTGCGCCAGCATACCGCAGCCAATATCCACGCCGACAGCGGTCGGCAGCAGCACCTCGGTCGTCGCAAACACACTGCCGATCGTCGCGCCGAGACCATAGTGTACGTCGGGCATGGCCGCGACATGGTGAAACACAAAGGGACAGGCGGCCAGAGCTGCCAGCTGCTGCTCAGCCTGCTGCTCGATGGCGTCGGTCCAGATCTTGACCGGAACATGACCCGTCGTTTCCGCTGGAATTTCCTTAAAAACCGGCATAGTACCTTTCCCATACATCAAAGAGTAGATTGTGCTGCTTCAAGTTTGATGCCGCGCCTGCCGGATCTCATTCAGCCGGCTGCACCCTGCTCCATAAATCGTTGAAGGCGATGCTGTCGAAGAACGCGACGGCACGCACGACGAGACCATCACGCAGCGTCAGGAACCAGGCGTAGGTGTTGGTGTAGGGCTGACCATCACGCGCCGTGCCCTCGCCATCCCACAGCACGATCACAGTGTCGCCGTCCGCGTAGATGCCGCGAATCACCGTTGGCCGGAAGCGGGCACTGAAGCGGGCGCCGAAGGGCTGAAGCACCTCGCCGACAAACTGCTGCTTGCTTGTGTACTGCTTGGCGGCTAGCGAGTTGCCGACAATTTCCCACTGGAGGTCGTCGGCCAGCAGCTCGCTGATATAGCTCGTGCCGTCCATCCAGCCCTGAAAGGCTGCGGCAACGTTCGCGCGGTTGTTTATTTCTGTCATGGCACACCTCCTTGTTTGATGTATGCATGTTTGTAGTTACGTAGGGTGTTCGGTAAGCTTAGGATGTCAGATGAAGAATCATCCACTCAATATCGAAATACTGGTTGCCGAGCTTAATATAGCGTGGCTCCACGCCGTATGGCACGAAGCCCGCGTTGAGATACAGCTGCCGTGCGGCAGTATTGCCGACTGTCACGGCCAGCGTCACGTCCTCTAATCCATCGAGCGTGCGTGCGTAGATCAGCGTCTGCTCAAGCAGCGCCTTACCAATCCCTTTGCCACGTGCCTCTGGTGCCACATACATGCCTCCCAGAATCGCTTTATGGCGCGTCTTGGGACGAGGAAAGCGAAACAGGCTAACGATTGCCACGAGCCGATCGTCCAGCCATGTGCCAAAGGCCGCGCTCTTACCCATCGGATCATCCAGCTGGCTGGCAACCTGCTCAAGCGGCAGGGATTGTTCTTCCTCAAGGGATGTGCCAAAGGCTTCAGGATGTTCACGCAATGCGCGCAGCCTCAATAGTTGATAGTCGTGCGCGTCTCCTGCTGTGAGCTGGCGACTATTCATAGCCAGTTCTCCCACCTAGAGCATATTTTGGCGAGCAAGCGAACGTTGAATCCGGCGGCCATGCATGAATCTTACTGCTTCAAGCTTGATCGTCTACGTATCGTAGGGCATGGCGCGGCGCGTGGCATGGGCAAATAGTTGTAGTTGGGCTAATACGAGGTTATGCAGCGGGCGAAGCTCACCGCTCAGTCGCGCCGCGCAAAAGCGCCATGCGCCACTGCAAATCCGCCAGCGACTCGCAGGTTTCCAGGCGGGCGAAGGCATCGCGGAGATCGTGGCCCCAGACGATCACGCCGTGTGCCGCCAGCAGTGCCGCTCTGGCTCCGCCCGCAACCTCCGCGCCCCAGCGCGCCGCCGCCTCAGGATCGCCGGCCTCCGCTGGTGGCAGCAGCGGCACCTGGCCCAGTCCGATCCGGCCTTCTTCGGTGGACGACGTGTCGAGCGGCTGGTGGAGCATGGCCAGCGTGGTGCAAGCCGGCGCGTGAGCATGAATTACCGCGCCAACCTCAGCGTTAGCTGCGTAGGCCGCCAGGTGCAGCGGCGTTTCCGACGAGGGCTTGCCCGCCTCCAGGGGCGTGCCTGCCGCATCCAGCAGCAGCAGCGACTCGCGATCGAGCAGCGCCTTGTGTGTGCCCGAGCGCGTGATCAGCAGCCGGCCATCCGCCAATCGCGCCGAGATGTTGCCGGCCCGGCCCGCGAAGATGCCCCGGCCGTGCAGCAAGCGGCCCACCAGCTGGATCTCGCCGACGATCGCGTCGATCTCGTCGCTCATAGCCAGCTCCGCCAGTCATCGCCGATCAGACCGCGCTCACGAGTAGCTTGCATGGCCGTGGCGCAGGGACAGGATCGGTCTAATGGAAGCTTCGCAAGCAACTCGCCGATCAATGGCGTAAGATCGCCGTGGTGGCCGAGCAGGCCCAGCGGCAGATAGCACAGCTCTAGCTCCTTGTCCAGATACGCCGCCGGCGCTCCCTGCCGGGCCATCAGCTGCGCATTCCAGCGCGGATCGATCGCTGCCTGGATGTCGTCGACGACTGCCAGCGTGCCGCGCGCAAACGATCGCAGCGGTCTGGGCTCAAGCGCCTGCTGAGCGGCGCGCCGCAGCTCAGGGCAAAATACGTGCTGCTGGCCCAGAAATCCGTAGCCCTTGCCGACGAAAAAGGTCGAGCCGCGCCCAACCGTGAGATCGACCAGATCGTGGGGCACGACGAGCGCCCCGGTTTGCAGCAGCCGATCCAGGGCGACCGCGCTCACCAGCTCGATCACACGGCTGAGGCCCAGCGTTTTGGCGGCATAGATCGCGGCGTGTGGGTTCGTCTCATCATGGAGCAGCGCAGCCCGCTGCGCGCCAGCCTCGATCATCCGCAGCTCGATCGCGCCGAACGGCGTTGCGCAGCTCTGAGTCGTTACGTTCATGCAGCTCCTTCTAGCTGTTAGTCTCAGGGCTCCTGGTTTCGAGTGCCCTCTCTAGGTTCTCGACAATTGTTCCGCCGCCGCCAGCGTGATCTGCAAGCAGCGCTGCGCGACCTCGACGCCGAAAAAGCGTGGCGCTCCCGCGATCGGCTCGACGCCCGTAGCGTAGTTGGTGACGTAGGCCAGCGCGGCAAAGCGAATGCCCAGCTCTTGAGCCAGAAACACTTCCGGGATCAGCGTCATGCCCACCACTTCCGCGCCAAACCGGCCCAGCGCCGCGATCTCGGCGGCGGTCTCCAGGCGCGGCCCTTCCGAGCACGCATAGATTCCCTGCCCAAAAACGCGCTCCTGCCGCGCCGCTGCGACCGAATACACCACCTGGCGCGTTGCGTCGTCAAAAGGCGACTCCACGCGCGGGCTGAGGATACGCTCGCGGTGCGCTTCGATGGACTCATCGGCGAAGGAGCGCTTGCGGCTTTTGGTGAAGTCGAGCACGCCGTCGAGCACAACCAGATCGTGGGTTTGCAGCAGCGGATCGATCGCGCCGACGCCGTTCCAGCTCAGGATATGCCTTGCACCCAGCTCACGCGCCGCCCACAGATTGGCCCGGCTGTTCACGAACGGCGGCGTGACTTCCAGCCGACCCCAGCCGTGCCGCGACGTAAAGCCGATCCGTCCCGCGTAGCGCTCGGGAAAGAGCACCGCACCAGCCGCGCCGTAGGGCGTGTCGATCTCGCGCCGCTCACACGGGCCAAGCTCCGCGTCGAGATCCAGAAAATACGCGCCGGTGCCGCCAAGGATCAGGATCATGTGGCGCTCACGCTTTGTGTATCAGCTGTGTCGTGGTAGCGGCGGATCTCGGCGGCCGGAAAAACGCCCCGATCGGTCACGATCGCCGTGATCAGCTCGGGCGGCGTCACGTCGAAGGCGGGATAGTAGCCCTGCGCTCCGGGAGCCGCGACACGCACGCCGTTGAACGCGAGCACCTCGTCGGGATTGCGCTCTTCGATCGGAATCTCCGCGCCGGTCGCCGTCGCCGGATCGGGGCCGTCGTAGCCGAGTACGTAGAACGGCACATTGTGACGCTGCGCCAGCACCGCGTACTGGTAGGTGCCGACCTTGTTAGCCGCCGAGCCGTCGAGCGCGATCCGATCCGCAGCCGTGATGTACTTGCTGAACATGCCGCGCGTAAAGCAGTAGCCGGCCATGTTATCGGTGATCACCGTAGTCGGCACGCCAACCTCGACGCCGGACGCCGCTGCCAGCCGCGCGCCCTGCAAGTATGGCCGCGTCTCGTTACAGACCAGCTTGATCTGCTTGCCCTGCTCCTCAAAGGCGACATAGAGCATCCAGTTCAGCGCCGCGCCCGCGAAACAATGCGTCAGAATCGTGTCGCCGTCTTTGAGCAGCGCCGCCGCGTTGCGTCCACACAGCTCGCTGGTGCGATCGCCCTGATCGACAACGCTTTTGACGAACTGCGCGATCGTCGTCTCCACGTCGTCGCCGGCGAAGATCGCGCGCTCGGCCACGATCAGGGTTTGCTCGATCACGGCATGGAGATCGTCGGCGGTTGGACGCGTTTGTCGCAGCCGCTCGCCCGCGCTGAGCAGCGCCCCGCGCAGCGCCTCGATCGGCCAGTCGCGATGGATACGCGCCGCCAGTGCCAGGCCGTAGCCGCCCACGTAGGCCAGCGGCGGCCCGCCCTGCACGATCATCGCCTCGATCGCGTGGGCGACCTCTTCTACGCTGCTGCACGCGACAAACTCGGTAGTTTGCGGATAGCGACGGCGATCAAGCACCATCACCGCGCCGCGATCGGTGTCATAATATAAGGTGTCACCCCGGCGGGTGAGTAATGGTAATGGCATACAGTGTGCTCCAGACGAAACAATCTATCAATGATGATACCCCGCTGCCCTGAGTGGCACGAAGGATAGGAAGTGATGATCGATCCACTAACGTTGACGCGTATGACGCCACGCCTGGAGCGCTGGCTCAAGCAGGCCGATGAATTAGCCGCGCGATTCGCGGAGCGCGCGACCGAGCACGATCGCGAGGCCAGCTTTCCGTTCGAGAATTTCGCCGATCTGCGCGAGGCCGGCTTTCACCGGCTGGTGGTGCCCGAGGAGTACGACGGCTGGGGCGCTACAATGCCCGAGGCGATTATGGTTGTCGAGCGGCTGGCCCGTGGCGACGGCGCGACCGCTCTCGTCTTCGATATGCATGTTCAGGTGCTCGGCTCGTTGAGCGAAAGCCGGCCCTGGCCTGAGGAAAAATTCGCCGCGTTCTGCCGTCAGATCGTGGAGCAGGGCGGGCTGATCAACTCGTGTGCGACCGAGCCGGAGCTGGGCAGCCCATCGCGCGGCGGCCTGCCCGCGACTCGCGCTCAGCGTACCGGCGACGGCTGGGAGATCAACGGGCGCAAAACCTTTTCCAGCGGCTCGGTTGTGCTGACGCATGTGCTGGTGCCGGCGCTTCTCGACGGCGAGCCCGAGGGCAGCGTGGGCGTGTTCCTGGTGGCGATGGATCGGCCGGGGATTCGCATCGAGGAGACCTGGGATGTGATGGGCATGCGCACCACGGCCTCCCACGATCTGTACCTTGAGGGCGTGCGCGTCTCGGCGGATGATCTGGTGCTGCACCGCGATCCAGGCGCTCCCGACCCGGGCCGTACCAGCGGCGGCGCGTGGTTCGGCATGACGATCTCGGGCGTGTATCTCGGCGTGGCCGAGGCGGCGCGCGACGCGGCGATCAAGTTTGCTCAGGAGCGCAAGCCGACCGCGCTCAAGGGCCAGGCAATCGCCACGCTTGAGCCGATCCAGCGGCTGATCGGCTCGCTTGAGGCTGAGTTGCTGACCGCGCGGGCGCTGCTCTACACGATCGCCGAGACGTGGACCAGCTGCCCGGAGCAGCGGCCCGCGCTGATGCCCAACATCGGGCTGTGCAAAGTCATCGCGACGACGCACGCCGTGAAAGCCACGGATCTGGCGCTGCGCGTCGTCGGCGGCCAGTCGATGTCGCGCTCATTGCCGCTGGAGCGCTACTTCCGCGATGTGCGCGCCGGCCTGTTCCACCCGCCGACCGAGGACGTAGCTCACGCCAGCGTCGGCAAGAAACTGCTCGGCGTCTAGATCGCGCCGGGCATCATGCGCCGGGCGGCGAACATTCCCGCATCGCCGCCCGCAAGATCGCTCAACAGATGCTCGGCAACCATGATCCCCAGGCCCAGGCCGTGACCGTTGAAGCCCACCGCAAAGGCGATCCGCTCGTCGCGGCGCAGCCGTCCGACCAGCGGCAATCCGTCGGGCGTGAACGCCATCGTGCCCGACCAGCGCCGCTCGATCGGCACCTCGACCAGCTCGGGGAAGTGCTCGGCCAGAAATCGTTCGAGCGCGCTCTGGATCGTCGGCGTCGTGTGATCGGCGTAGGTGCGCTCTTCCTCAAAGGCCAGGTTGCGATAGCCGCCGAGCACAAAGCGGCCGTCGGGCAGCTGCTGAAAATACTCAAAGCCGTCGTCGCAGTAGCAGGCTTCTTTCAATACCTCGGGCGCCGGCGCGGTCGCGATCACCTGACCACGGCCCGGCACGATCGCGTCGGAAAACTCCGCGACCAGCAGCGGCGTCCAGGCGTTGGTGGCGAGAAAAACGCGCTGCGCCAGCACATCGCCGCCGCGTGATCGCACCAGCACGCCGTCAGCCTGCGATTCGAGCGCGTAGACTTCGCTGGCCTCGCGAACCTGCGCGCCGCTGGCTTTGATCAGGCCGGTCGTCAGCGCGGCAGGCTGGATCGCGCCGTCGTCGGGAATGTACATGCCGGCCACGAAGTTGCGCTTGAGCGGATCGCTCGCGTGCCACTCGGCCTTGAAGCCGTCCTCGCGCATCATCGCCACCGACTCGGCCAGCTCCTCGGCCTGGCGTCCGTCGCAGGCCAGAATATAGCTGCCGCAGCGCCGCACCGGCGTGCCAAATTTGGTCGCCCAGCCGATCATCGCCTCGCGGTTGCGCACCGTCAGCGACCACAGCTCGCGCGTGGTTTCGCGGCCGTAGAGCGCGCAGGCATTGGCGTAGGAGTGCGCAACGCCCGTCAGCAGCAGGCCGCCGTTGCGCCCCGACGCGCCGCCGGCGACATGCCGCGCGTCGAGCACCAGAGTATTGCGCTGCTCTTCGCTCAGACGCAGCGCCAGGTACGAGCCGATCAGGCCCGCGCCGATGATCACCGTATCGACTCGC
>DASWTW010000491.1:0-7977 GCA_036401895.1 Herpetosiphonaceae bacterium
TTATACGAAGGGCCGACGGTGAGCGCGCTTGCCAAGCTGATCGACGGAGATGAAAGCGAGCAGACCTACGATGACCGGCGCAGCCGTGGCGAGCGACGGCGCGAGCGGCGGCGCGGACGGCGTGGCGATCGCGGACAGCAGACCATCGAGGATGAGATCGACGAGATCGACGAGATCGACGAGATTGATGATTAGGGCTTACCCGAGAAGGTGACCATGAAGATCTTACGCAATATCGTGCTCAGCTTGCTGGTGCTGGCGCTGATTCTGGCAGGCGCGGGCGTCTGGGTTGTGCGCCGCGCGTGGCCGCAGGTTGACGGAAATCTGGCTCTGCCGGGCATCTCGGCGCCAGTGCGGGTCATCCGCGATGCCTGGGGCGTGCCCCAGATCTACGCCGAGAACGAGCGCGACCTGTTCATGGCCCAGGGCTACGTTCATGCCCAGGATCGACTATGGGCGATGTACTTCAACGCGCTGGGCGCAACCGGCAAGATCAGCGCGGTCGTCGGCGAGCAGGGCCTCGCCACCGACAAGGTGCTGCGCACCTTTGGGCTGGCGCGCGCCGCCGAGCGGGAGTGGGCCGCGATGGACCCCGAGGCGAAAGACTTGTTGCAAGCCTACGCCGATGGCGTCAACGCCTACGTCGCCGCCAATCGCAATAACCTGCCGCTTGAGTTCACCGTGCTACGCTACGATCCCGAGCCCTGGACGCCTGTGCATTCGATCGCCTACGGCTACGTGATCAGCATCTCGCTCTCGGGCAACTACCGGCTAGAATTTCTCCGCTCGCGCATGATCCCCGAGATCGGCGAGCAAAAAACCCAGGAACTGCTGCCGGCCTACGATCCCACGACACCCTTCATTGTCCCCGACGAGGTGCAGAGCTACCAGTCGATGCGCACGATGGGCTTTGCCGGCCTGAACGCGCTTGACGAGCTGCTGGGCGACTCCGGCGCGATGTGGGGCAGCAACAACTGGGTCGTTTCGGGCAGCCGCACGACCACCGGCAAGCCAATTCTAGCCGGCGACACCCATATGAATCTCGGCATACCGTCGATCTGGTACATGAACGGGCTGCATGGCGGGCGCTTCAACAGCGTGGGCTTTTCCTTCGCCGGCATTCCGGCGGTGGTCCTCGGCCACAACGACCGCATCGCGTGGACCACGACCAACCTCAACCCGGACTCGCAGGATCTGTACATCGAAAAGCTCGACAACCGCGACAACCCGACCAAGTACGAGTTCCAGGGCCAGTGGCGGGATCTGGAGATCATCCAGGAGTCGATCCCGGTCAAAGGCAAAGATCCCGTGCCGCTCACCGTCTATGTCACGCAGCACGGCCCGATCATCAATGATGTCGTCGACGGCATGAACCAGGCCGAGCCGCTGGCCTTCAAGTGGGCGATGCTGGGCGAAAACACGCTGTTTCCCGCGCTGCTCAAACTCAACCAGGCGCAAAACTGGGAGCAATTTCACGAGGCGCTGCGCACGTGGCGCATGCCCGGCCAGAACTTTGTGTATGCCGATGTCGACGGCAACATCGGCTACCAGATGACCAGCCAGGTGCCGATCCGAACCGAGCAGCACAGCGGCCTGGTGCCAGTACCGGGCTGGACCGGCGAGTACGAGTGGCAGGGCTTCATTCCCTACGATGAGCTGCCGTCGAGCTACAACCCGCCGCAGGGCTTCATCGCCACCGCCAACAACAAAGTCATCAGCGACGCCTACCCGTATCGCATCACCAACGAGTGGGACCCCGGCTACCGGGCGCAGCGCATCACCGATCTGCTCAAAGCCGACGATCAGGTGGAAGTAGCCGACATCCAGCAGATGCAGGCGGACACCTTCTCGATCCCGGCCAGTAATCTTCGGCCGTATATGCTGGAGATCAAACCACAGAACGACGAAGAAGCCAAGATGATCGAGGCGATCCGCAGCTGGGATCTACGCTACGAGGCCGATCAGATCGGGCCGACCCTGTTCCAGGCATGGTACTGGTTCCTGTTCCAGAACACGCTGCGCGATGATCTGAATCCAGAGATGGGTCAGGACTATATCGACGGCCAGTACGAGCGGCACGGGCGCTTCCAGATCGTGGCGATGACGCAGTTTATGCGCGATGCGAACAACGCCTGGTTCGACGACCAGAAGACGCCGGAGGTCGAAAACCGCAACGCGATCCTTCAGCGCAGCCTGAGCCAGGCGCTGGCGTGGCTCAAAGAGCAGCACGGCAGCGACATGAGCAAATGGACCTGGGGCGAGGTCCATCAAATAAAATACGTCAGTGTGCTGGAACGCAGCGGCAATCCCCTGGCTATCTGGCTCTACAACATCGAGCCGATCCGGGCCAATGGTGAGAACTTCACGATCAACGCCGGCTCGTTCAGCTACGCGGAGCCGTTCAGCATGGCGCATGGCACGTCGCAGCGCGAGATCGTCGACCTGAGCAATCTCGACGGCATGCAGGTGATCCAGAGCACCGGCCAGAGCGCCCTGGTACGCCACCCACACCGCACCGATCTGATGTCGAAATGGGAAAACATCGAGTATATTCCCATGCCCTTCAGCCGCGAGAACGTCGAGCAAAACGCCACCAGCACCCTGACACTCACTCCTGAGGACACGCAATGAGCGATATACAGTCACAATTCGCAACGCTATCACCGGAGCAGCGCCGGCTGCTGGAGCTGCTGGCCCACAAACAGGCGACCCAGGCGGCCAGCACGGCGGCAGCCGAGGAAACGCTGCCCACCGACAGCCGAAGCATCCCGCTGCGCACCGGCACGGGACCGGCGCCGCTCTCGTTCGGCCAGCAGCGGCTGTGGATGCTGGATCAGTTTCAGCCCGGCAGCATCTTCTACAACATGCCCCAGGTGCTGCGGCTGGAAGGGCCGCTGAATACCGAGGCCCTGGAGCACAGCCTGGATGAGATCCTGCGCCGCCACGAGATCCTGCGTACCACGTTCGCCAGCGTCGACGGCGAGCCGGCGCAGGTTGTCACGCCGGAGCTGCACCTGGCGCTCGTACACAGCAGCGTGGAGGAGCAGCCGGCGACGGAGCGTGAGGCCGCCGCGCTGCAATTAGTGATCGCCGATGCGCAGCGACCGTTCGATCTGGCGCGCGGTCCGCTGGTACGCGGTCTCTTGGTCCGGCTCGGCGAACAAAGCCACATGCTGGCGCTGACGCTGCATCACATCGTCTTTGACGGCTGGTCGATGGGCATCATGCTGCGTGAGATCGCGGCGCTTTATCAGACCTTCGTCACAGGTGCTGCGGCGCCGCTGCCGGAGCTGCCGATCCAGTACGGCGATTACGCCGCCTGGCAGCGCGAGCGACTCCAGGGCGAGCGACTTGAGCGGCAGCTGGCATTTTGGAAGCAAGAGCTGGGCGGCAAAGTCGCGGCGCTCAACTTGCCGACGGATCGGCCGCGCGCGATAGGACCGAGCTTCACCGCCAACGGCGCCAAGCTGCCGCTGCACGTTTCCCGGCCGCTCACCGATGCGCTGACTGAGCTGAGCAAGCAGGAGGGCGGCACGCTGTTTATGGCGCTGCTGGCGGCGTTCGACGTGCTGCTGCATCGCTACAGCGGCCAGCCGAATATTCTGGTCGGCTCGCCGATCGCCAACCGCAACCAGGATGAGCTGGAAGGCATGATCGGCTTTTTCAACAACATGCTGGTGCTGCACGGCGACATGAGAAGCGATCCCACGTTCCGCGAGCTGATCGGGCGGGTGCGCACCACCACGCTGCGGGCCTATGAGCATCAGGAGCTGCCCTTTGAGCGGCTGGTCGAGGAGTTTCAGCCCAGCCAGAACATGAGCCGCAGCCCGCTCTTCCAGGTGATGTTCGCGCTCCAGAACGCGCCGCTGTCCGCGGTTAAGCAGGGCGGGCTAACCTTGCAGGCGATCAATGTGGATCTCGGCACGGCGCGCTTCGATCTGTCGCTGTCGATCCGCGAGAGCGAGCAGGGCCTCAGCGCAACGCTGCTCTACAATACCGATCTCTTCGACGCGGAGACGATCACGCGCATGCTGGCGCACTACCACACGCTGCTGCAAAGCATCGTCGCCGGCCCGGATCAACACATCTCGGAGCTGCCGATTCTGACCGAGGAAGAAGCGCAACAGCTGCTGGCATGGAGCGACGAGTCGCAGATCTATCTGCTCGACAGCAGCCTGCAACTCGCGCCGATCGGCGTGCCCGGCGATGTTTACATCGGCGATACCGAGCTTCCCGGCGAGAGCGCGGCCAGCGCTGAGCGTGACCCGGCGCGAGCAGTGCCGCATCCGTTCCGCGACGATCCCGAGGCGCGCCTGTACAAAACCGATCGCCGTGCCCGCTACCGCGCCGATGGCACGATGGATATTTTGACTGCGGCAGCTGCGGAAGAGGCGAGCGCAGCCAAGACAGCGCCGTTTGTCGCGCCGCGCACACCGATCGAGGAAGAGCTGGCGGTGATCTGGCAGTCGGTTCTGGGACACGAGCGCGTCGGCGTGTACGACGATTTCTTCAATCTCGGCGGGCATTCGCTCAGCGCGGGTCGCCTGATCACACGTGTGCGCGAAACCTTCAAGGTTGAGCTGCCGATGCGCAGCCTGTTCGAGGCGACGACCGTAGCGGCTATGGCTGAGCTGATGGTCGCCCAGGAGGCGCGGCCCGGCCAGACCGAGAAGATCGCGCGCGTGTTGCAGCGCTTGCGCAGCACATCGCCGGAGGAGAAGCGCCAACTTCTGGATCAGAAGCGGCGTGAGCGCAGCCAGAATACCGGAGCGTCTGAGTAAGCGTACGACACCTTCTGTAGCGCTCGGCCCGGATCGAGATCGATCCTCGTCATGGTGCCGAGCGCGCCTTTGATCGCCATTAAGCGCGAACAAACAGCTGGTCACGTCGACTCCGTGATCATGCCGTAGCGCGCTGGGAGCAGATCACGGGCGGAGCGGCCCTAGTGCTCCGGCAGAAGCAAGCGAAGTAGAACATTTGCTATGCAAAGCGACGGCATAACACCTTCCACCAGCCTGTCGGCTGAGGAGCTTGAGCTATTCGCCTATCTGCTTGAAGAAGAAGGGGTGAACGCTAACCGTCAACGCGTGATTCCGCGCCGCGATCCCAGCGCCGCGATTCCGCTTTCGCTGGCCCAGGAGCGCCTGTGGTTTCTCGATCAGTGGGAGCCTGGCAATCCAGCTGCGAATATTTCGTTTGCTGCGTATCTGAAGGGCCAGCTATCGATCGCTGTACTTCAGCAAAGCCTGGACGAGATCGTGCGGCGACACGAGGTGCTGCGCACGACCTTTCGGGTAGTCGACGACCAGCCGCGCCAGATCGTCGCCCCGGCGCTTGACCTGCCGCTCCCCGTGATCGACCTGAGTTCGCTGCCCCACGACGAACAGCACGACGCCCTTCAGCAGCACATCGCCCAGCATAGCCGCCAGCGCTTCGATCTCGCCGCCGGCCCGCTCCTTCGTATGGACCTGCTCCGCCTCACCGACCACCAGCATCTGTTTCTGCTCACCATCCATCACATCGTCTTCGATGGCTGGTCGATCGGCATCTTCTTGCGCGAGCTGACTCAGCTCTATGCCGCGCTGATCCACAATCAGTCACATCCAGAGGGTACCCGGCTGCCGGAACTGCCGATCCAGTATGCCGATTTCGCGATCTGGCAGCGCGCGTGGCTCCAGGGCGATGTGCTCCAGCAGCAGCTCAGCTACTGGCAGCGCCAGCTCGACGGCAGCCTGCCCGTGCTTGAGCTGCCCACCGACTACCCGCGACCGCCGATTTTGACCTATGAGGGTGCGACCCGTGAGCAGCGCCTGTCGCTGGCGCTGATGCAGCAGCTCCAGGCGGTGAGCCAGCGGGAAGGCACGACGCTGTTTATGACACTGCTGGCGGCCTTTTACGTCCTGCTCTTCCGCTACACCGGCCAGACCAATCTCCTCGTCGGCTCGCCCGTCGCCAACCGTGCGTTTGTGGATCTTGAGCCACTGCTGGGCTTGTTCCTCAACACGCTCGTGCTGCGCGCCGACCTGGCCGGACAGCCAACGTTCCGCCAGCTACTGCACCAGGTGCGCGAAACCACGCTGGAAGCCTACGCGCACCAGAACGTACCCTTTGAGCAGCTACTCGAAGCGCTGCGCCCACCGCGCGACCCCAGCCACACACCGATCTTCCAGGTGATGTTCATCTTACAGAACGCGCCGGGACCCGACCGTGAGCAGCGTGAGCTGGAGATAGAGTTCGCGCGCGTGGAGAAAACCAGCGCCAGGTTCGATCTGACGCTGTCGTTGAGCGAGACAGCCGAGGGCCTGCGGGTGATGGCCGAGTACAAGACCGATCTCTTCGCGGCCACTACAGTCGAGCGGCTGCTGGGCCACTACCAGACGCTGCTCGAAGCGATCGCCGTCGACATCGACCAGCCGATCTCCCGACTGCCGCTGCTGACTCAGCCTGAAGCACAACAGCTACAGGCGTGGAATAGCGCCACGACCTTTCCGATCCACCAGTGCCTCCACCATCTGGTCGAGGCTCAAGCTCGGCAGACGCCCGGCGCCCTTGCTGTGGTGCTTGGCGAGGAGTCGCTCACCTACCACGACTTGAGCCGCCGCTCCCATCAGCTGGCCCACCATCTTCGCGCGCTGGGAGCCGGGCCTGGGCAGCTCGTCGGCGTGATGATGGAGCGCTCGCTCGATCTACTGGTGGGACTGCTCGGCGTGCTCAAGGCGGGCGCGGCCTATGTTCCGCTCGATCCTACCTACCCGCTAGACCGGCTTAGCTTTATCGTCGCCGATGCCCAGCCTCAGGTGCTGCTCACCGATGATACATACGCCGCGCAGTGTCAGCTGCTTGGGTGGCAGGGACACCTTTGTATGCTGACGGCTGCTTTGTCCAACCCTGCACTGCCTGATAAGCCGCCGCATGACGGTGCCACACCTGACGACTTAGCCTATGTGATCTACACCTCAGGCTCGACGGGACGACCCAAGGGCGTAGCCATCCCACATCGTGCTGCGGTCAACTTCCTGGAAGCGATGCGCATCTGTCCCGGCTTGAGCGCTCAGGACACTTTGCTGGCTGTAACCACCATCGCCTTCGATATCGCCGTGCTCGAATTGTTCCTGCCCCTGGTCGTGGGCGCGCGCATCGCCCTGGTCAGCCGTGAAGTCGCCAGCGATGGCGCACAGCTCGCCGCAGCACTCCAGGCCAGCGGAGCAACAGTCATGCAGGCCACGCCGGCCACCTGGCGCATGCTGCTCGATGCCGGCTGGGCAGGAAATCCCAATCTTCAGATACTATGCGGCGGCGAGGCACTGCCACGCGATCTGGCCAGCCGCCTGCACGAGCGCTGTGCGAAGCTGTGGAACATGTACGGCCCGACCGAGACGACGGTCTGGTCTATGGTGCTGCCGGTCACGCCCAGCGAGGGGCCTGTTCCCATCGGCGGCCCGATCGCCAATACGCAGCTGTATATCCTTGATGCAGACTTACAGCCAACACCAGTAGGCGTGCCGGGTGAGCTCTACATCGGTGGGGCGGGCGTGGCGCAGGGCTACCTGAACCGGCCCGAGCTGACGGCAGAAAAGTTTATTGCTAACCCGTTCGCAAGCGGAAGAACAGCTGGTGATCGGCTGTACCGCACGGGCGATCGGGTGCAGTGGCAGCCCGACGGCACGATCACCTTTTTGGGCCGAGCGGACTTCCAGGTCAAAGTGCGCGGCTACCGCATCGAGCTGGGCGAGATCGAGGCCCTGCTGCTAGAGCAGCACACGGTGGCAGAGGCGGTCGTGATTGTGCGCGAAGATGCGGCGGGCGACCAGCAGCTGGTGGCGTACGTGACGGGGGAACAAAAGAACAAGGCGGGTGCCCTCTGGGCGAAGGAACAAGAGAACCCAGAACCTAGAACCCAGAACCTAGAACCTAGGGAGAACCGATCTTTTCCCTCGCCTATCGCCGACGAGACGGAAGCCCGCCGAAGTTGGGGGA
>DASWTW010000492.1:0-7785 GCA_036401895.1 Herpetosiphonaceae bacterium
GGTGATCCACGGACAACACGAGGCCGACGTCACCAGCCCGGCCGGCCTGCTGCATCTGGGTGATTTTCTGGGCCAGCAGTATATCGGGCAGCTCAAAACCGGACGTACCATCGCCATCGACGATGTGACGACGGACCCGGACATCACCTCCAGGGGCGCAGCATTTCTCGATTTCCAGATCTGCTCGCTGATCCTTGCGCCGTATTTGAGCGACGGGCGCTTGAAATTCATTCTGGGCGGTCATCTGCGCCAGCCCTGCCACTGGCGTGAGGATGAGCTTGAGCTGATGAACGAGCTGGCGGGGCGCGTCTGGCTGCGGCTCGAACGCGCCCACGCCGAGGCTGCGCTGCGCCTGTCGGAGGAGCGCTACCGCACGCTCTTTGAGTCGATCGACGAAGGCTTTTGCATCCTCGAAATGATCTTCGACGCCGACAACCAGCCGATCGATTATCGCTTTTTGGAGATGAACCCGGCCTTTGAGCGGCACACCGGGCTCGTCGACGCGATCGGCAGAACCGCGCGTGAGCTGGTGCCAAATCTTGAAGCATTCTGGTTCGAAACCTACGGCAGCGTTGCGCTCACGGGCAAAAGCATTCGCTTTGAAAATCGCGCCGAGGAGATGCACCGCTGGTTCGACGTGTACGCGTCTCGCGTGGGCGATGCGACCAGCCGCAAAGTCGCGCTGGTCTTCAACAACATCACCGAGCGCAAGCAGGCGGAGGTTGTGCTGCGTGAGAGCCAGGCGCGCCAGGCATTTCTGCTTGCGCTTGGCGATCGTATACGCGACCTCACGAGCGCCGAGGCGATCATGGCGGCGGCGACCGAGCTGTTGGGCCAGCATCTAGGCGTTGGTCGCGTCGTGTACAGCGAGATCGAGCCGAGCGGCGAGTATGCGCTGGTCAAGTCGAGCTGGACCAGCGGCAAGCTCCAGCCAATGCTGGGCCGCTATCGCCTGGACGACTTTGGGGTCGTCGGGGGCTACCGTGAGGGGCGGACCCGGCGCGTCAACGACGTGCGCTGCGATCTCCCGGATCAGCACAGCGGCGCGGCCTATGAGGCGCTAGGCGTACGCGCCGTGATCGGAGCGCCGCTGTTCGAGAGCGGCCGAATGTCGGCGATCCTGGCGATCCACGGCGATGCTCCACGTCGCTGGACCGACGCCGAGGTCGAGCTGGTTCACGACGTCGGACAGCGCATCTGGTCGGAGACAAGGCGAGCGCTGGCCGAGGCCGGGCTGCGCGCTAGTGAGGATCGGCTGCGGGCGATCTACGACGGCACCTATGAGTACATTGGGCTGCTGGCGCCGGATGGAACGCTGCTCGATGCCAACCGCGCCTCGCTTGAGTTTGCCAACAACACGCGCGAGGATGTCGTCGGGCGGCCGTTCTGGGAGACGCCCTGGTTCATACCCACGCCGGGAGCGCCGGAAATGCTGCGCCAGTTTGTAGAACAGGCGGCGGCAGGCGAGTTCATTCGCTTCGAGGCTACGCTGAATCGACCGAGCGGCGACAGCAAAACCTTTGACGTCTCGCTCCACCCGATCCGCGATCAGGCTGGACAGGTCATTCTGATTGTGCCAGAGGGACGCGACATCACCGAGCGCAAGCAGGTTGAGCGGGCGCTTCAGGCCAGCGAGCAGCAGAGCCGCGATATTCTGGAAAGCATTACCGACGCTTTCTTCGCGGTCGATCGCGACTGGCGCTTCACCTATCTCAATCAGCAGGCCGAGCGCCTGCTGGATCGCGCGCCCGGCGAGCTGCTTGGGAAGAATCACTGGGAGGCGTATCCTGGCTCGGTCGGAACCGAGTTCGAGCAAGTGTATCGCCGCGCCGCCGACGAGCGCATCGCCTCATCGGTGACCGCGTTCTATCCCGATCACCAGCGCTGGTACGAGGTCCACGCCTATCCTGCTACCAGCGGCATTACGGTGTATTTCCGCAACGTGACCCAGCGCATTGTGGCCGAGACCAAGCTGCGCGAGTCCGAAGAGCGCCTGCGCCGCGCGATCGAGATCGAGACGGTCGGCGTGATCTTCTTCAAGCCTGACGGCGCGATCACCGCTGCCAACGACGCGTTTCTGCGCATGAGCGGCTACACACACGCAGACGTGGCTAACGGGCTGGTGCGCTGGGACACGCAGACGCCGCCGGAGTGGATGCCGCAGTCGATCCATGCCATCGATGAATTTTTCAACCTTGGTCGAACAACACCGTACGAAAAAGAATTCTTTCGCAAGGATGGATCGCGCTGGTGGGGCTTGTTCGCCGCCACACGTATCAACGAGGAAGAAGGCGTAGAGTTCATCGTCGATATTACCGAGAATAAGCGCGTGGAGGCGGAGCGTGAGCGCTTGTTTCATGCGGAGGAGCAGGCGCGGCGCGAGGCCGAGGCAGCGCTTCAAACCCGGGATCAGTTCCTGTCGATCGCCTCGCATGAGCTGCGCACACCGCTGACCTCGCTCATGGGCTATGCCCATCTGCTGAGCACGGCGGTGACTCGCGGCAAGGGCGATCTGGTGCGGATGGCGAGTCGGATCACGTCTCAGGCGCAGCGGCTCAATGCGCTGATCGAGCAATTACTCGATATATCGCGGCTCCAGCGCGGCCAGTTTGCGATCGAGCGCCGGCCGATCGATCTGGATGTGGTCGTCACTCATGTTGTCGACGAGTTTCGTACCACGCTGCCGCCCGATACGCTCCATCCGATCGAGATTCACCGCCCGGACGTTCCTGTGATGATCACGGGTGATGCCAATCGCCTGGAGCAGGTGATTCAGAATTTGCTGAGCAACGCGGTGAAGTACAGCCCGGCCGGCGGCGCGGTGTACGTGCGCATCTCACACACGGCGACGACAGCCGAGCTAGCGATCGAGGATCAGGGCATCGGCATTCCGGCGGAGGCGCTCGCTCACCTGTTCGAGCCGTTTTATCGCGCTGACAACGTGGGCGAGCAGGTGAGCGGCTTCGGCATCGGGCTGCATATTGTGCGGGAGATTGTGCAGCGACATGGCGGGCGGATCGAGGTGACGAGCACGCTTGGTATGGGCAGCTGCTTTCGCGTTGTGCTGCCGCTCTCGCCAAACGGCGAATTAGCAGGATCGTGAGCCGGCGACCAGAGGCGCACTCAGCTACAACGCGCTACAAACACCATTACCCGGCTGCTGCTGGTGAGCGGGCCGCGCTGCCAGTCGCCGTAGACCTGCTCGACGGTAAAGCCGGCGGCGAGCAAGGAATCGTTTAGCTCGGCCAGGGTGCGGAAACGCAGCGTGCTGGGCACGACCAGGACTTCGCCGGTCGCGTGGAAGATGTTGTGGCCGTCGAAGCGAACCAGTCCATCGCCGACGCTGACCAGCTCCAGCCAGCTCTCCATCGGCCCGAATGGCGATTCGGTCTGCTCGTAGGTGGACTCGCGGTTCCAGCGCTCCCAGCCGCGATCGTCGGGATTGCGGCTTTCGAAGGCCAGGTAGCCGCCGGGCCGGAGAGCGGCGTGAATATCGCGCAGAGTTGCCGTCCACGTGTCGTCGTCGAGGAACACCTGGGCTACATTGCCGGTCATGATCAGCAGATCGGCCTCGGGTGTGCCCAGCGCTCGCGAGTCGCCTTCGATCCAGCGCACACGGTCGGCGCCGGGCTGTCGGCGGGCGTAGGCCAGCATCGCCGAAGAAGGATCGACGCCGATTACCTGGCGATCATCGCTCGCCAGCTCGCGGGTGAGCAGCCCGGTGCCGCAGCCAAGATCCAGGATCGTGCGCGCGTGCAGCTCTGCCGCGAGACCAACATAAAAGTCGGTATCGGCACCACGCGTATTCTCGATGTCGTACAGCTCCACCAGGCGCGGCTCCACATACTGTAGCTCAAGCTCGGTCATAGAATCCTTTCGTGTGCTCGGCAGCTGATAAGCAATAGGTGTATTCGTCGCTGCTGCTGCCCTTGAAGAAATCTGCATTGGCCTGATAGCCGATCCGGGTAAATCCAAGCCGCTCCAGCAGGCGCATCGAGGCCGTGTTGCGCGTATCGACCTCGGCTTTGACGCAGGTCACGCCGTAATCGTCAAACAGCAGCCGGATGATTCGGCTGCATGCCTCGGTAGCATAGCCGTGTCCCCAGAACGTCGAGCCGATCAGATAGGCCAGATAGGCGGTTTGATCTTCCAAGACCGTCGCCTCAACCTGCCCGATATATGCAGAATTCGACGTAAGCGCAATCGCCCAATTGAGCCAGGCTTGATCGCCTGCGGGAGAAAGCCGCCGCGCGAGTTGCTTATAGCGCTGCGTCAAGAGCGATAGCGCAGCGGGCGGCTCCTGAGGAATATAGCGGTAGATCTGCGCATCCCGCAGCAGCGAAAAAAGCTCAGTTGCATGATCCGGCTGGAGCGGCTCCAGGCGCAGGCGTTGAGTTTCCAGCACCTGTTCGGGATCGATCAAGCGCATACGCAATCTTTCTCCGCTGCCATTGGCTGATCCTTGAGCAATCGTAACCCCGATCCCACCCTCACCACAAACAACAAAGCGCACGCGGTAGTAACAGTAACAGTACCCGATACGACAGTAACAATACTGAGCATACGTTGTAATTGTAGGGACTTGAACCCATTGAGTCCGGCTCGGCAGACTCCCAGGTCCACGCTTAACCTCGTGGCAGGCTTGTGCTCGCCTCTGCTGCTTGTAGCTACCAACGATTGCTACTCGATAATATCCGTCCGCCAGTTCGCCTCCTGGATCTGGGCGTCCAGCTCGCGGAAGGCTCGGGCAAACTCATCTGCTTGCTGCTGAATCTTGGGCACATTCACGGTGCTTTGGAATTTGACCTCAGACCTGGTGTAGCGATCTTGCTTGGTCGTCGCCTCCGCCGCCAGGTCGCGGTAGATGCCGTGTTGGATTTTGAGCACATCGCGCCGCGCCAGCGCATCGGCGAGGGTTTGTCCCGCTTCAAACGGAGTCTGGGCATTAGTCCGATTAATGCGCTGGATCAAGCTCAGCAGGTCGTCTGTGATACGACCAAGCTCGCTCAGCAGCGCCTGCGGATCTTCGGACGGTGTATCGCCTTCCTGAACTTTGGCATTACTCAGGAGTCGCTGCTTGAGCTGTTCAATACGCTTCTGGTAATCTGCCCGCAAAATGAGCGCCTGGGCTAACCGCATGGTAAACCTCGAACGAATGAGCACATTTCCGCGATTATACCATGCTCGGCTTGTGGAGCTACGGCGCGACCCACACGACGAAGCTGAGCGTCTGGTCTGCGTACGTGCCCGTGATCTCCCAGCAGCCCAGGGTTGGAAAATCGACGCCAACCAGCATCGCCGACTGAATGTCGTCGGCGTAGGCATTGGTTGCTCGTGGCGCCTTCAGGTCCGGCGCGGGCGCATCCAGGCGACGGCCAGTCATCGTAAGCGCCGGCTGCGGCTCCTCGGTCCAGACATAACCCTCGCGCCACCACAATATTTTCTGCGTATAGCCGTCTGGATTGAGCGGAAGGCTATCCCACACGCCGTTCTTCGGGATCGTCGTCCACAGCTGCTCCGTGCCATACCACGCGTACCGAGGAACGGGCGGGATGGACGGATAGGGCGCGGGCGGGATGAAAGGCGGCTCTGGAGGTCGGGTGACAGCGCAGTCGGCGGGCGGCAGCGCGGGAAAGGCGGTCGGCGTCGAGTCTGGCATAGTGCCGGCAAGCACCGTGATGATCGGCGCTAGCTCGGTTGGCGAGGTAGCCGGCGGCAGCGCTGCGGACTGAGCATCCGCAAGATCATTGGTGGCCGGCGCGCCACACGCGGCCAGCAGCGCGCCCAGCACGACGAGTAAACAGTATCGGTTGTAGCGCATATCGCTCTCCTTCGCAGACAGTCAGCCTGCGAAAGATACACCGTCGCCCGCACCCTGGTTCCATTGTCGAAAAAGAGTTTGGAGCTGCGTTCACTGCGCCATGATGCTGGTCTGCAATGTGCAAGGCGGCGACCGGCCAAAGGAAGGACGTATCATGCACGCAACCAATCAGCACACCGCACGAAGCTTTCCAACCAGCGCAGGCTTTCTGCTCGGTCTTGGCATCGGCGGCTTCTTCGACGGCATTGTGCTACACCAGATTCTGCAATGGCACCATATGTTGAGCAGCGTGTATGCGCCCGTCACGGTGCCCAGCCTCCAGCTCAACACGCTCTGGGACGGCTTCTTTCACGCCGCGACCTATATCTTCGTGGCCAGCGGGCTGTTCCTCCTCTGGCGCGCCGCCCGCCGAACACACATCGATTGGTCGAGCAAGCTGCTGACCGGTACGCTGCTGCTGGGCTTTGGAACGTTCAATGTCGTCGAGGGTATCGTCGATCATCTGCTGCTGGGCATTCACCATGTCAACGAGACCGTGCCGCAGGAGCAGTGGATCTACTGGGATCTGGGATTTCTCGCGTGGGGCATCGCGATGATGCTTGGCGGCTGGCTGCTGCTCCGCGCGGGCCGGCGTGAAACACAGATGGCAGCGATCGAGCGCTAAGCAACACACAACCTCCGAGCGATCGCATTGTGCGCGACCGCTCGGAGGTTTGGTTGATCGACGTCTCGATGTTTGAAAAAACGCTGATTATGGGTAGTTCACCACGTAGCTCGGCACGGTTGCGGTTCCCTGAGCGGGAGCGCCGGTGGTGTTGATCACGTTGGTGATCACGCCGTTGCCGCCCAGCGAGACCGTGAGCAGGTTATGGAACCTGACGCCGGCCGTGTTCGGCACCTCAAAGCCGCGATCCGCGACGATCGAGGGATCGACGTTGAAGTAGCAGTAGCTGCCGACGCCCCAGGCTTCGTGGCTGGTGACGGTGTTGGCGACTTTGTAGGCGGCGTAGCCCCTGCCGCTGCCGTTCATCCAGCTGGCCTGGTTCGGCGGATCGTAGGGCAGCTCGTTTTGGAACATGTAGGTCCGGCCGCCGTTGCCGTTCCAGATCACGTTGTACTTCTGGTAGTGCTCCACAAACAGGCCGTAGGCGGTCACGTTGCTGCCGTTGACGATCAGGCCATTGTCGGCGGTGTTGACCGTCCAGCCAATGCCGCTGCCATGATCGCCGCGCCAGAGCCAGGTATGATCGATGATCACGTTGCTGCTGTTGATCACCAGGCTGACCGTTGCCTTGCCCGCTACCGCGCCGCCGATCCGCGCGAACACGTCGTGCAGCGAGGTCGGGTTGGCCGCGTGGCTAGCCGACGATCCTGGCGGTCCGACTTCCATCAAGATCGGCGAGTTGGTCGTGCCCGCGTCGATCAGGATTCCGGCGATCTTCACGCCGTCCACGTCCGCAACCTTGAGCGCGACGATACCGTTATCCGGGATCAGAGTTGCCAGGCCCATGCCGAGCACAACCGTGTTCGCCCGCGTGACGTTGATCGTCTGGCTGAGATGATACACGCCGGGTGTGATCAGCAGATTTTTGCCCTGGGCCAGCGCGCTGTTCATATCGGCGGCGGTCGCGCCCGGCTTGACGATGAAGAACTGGCTGATCGGGATCGAGGTGCCCTGCGGCGTCTGACCAAACCAGGTTGTCCCGCTGGCGTTGGTGCGCAGCGCCGGCACAAAGACTTGGTAGCTACCCGCCGCGTCGATGTACAGGAACGGCTTCTCGCGGATCACGGGCGTTTGTGCGATCGTCGTGTAGGGTGGGTTAGGGAACGTCTGCGCGGGAGCGCCGCTCACGCCGACGAACACGCAGTTCCACACACAGTTTGACCAGCTGCCGATCTGCGAGTTGCGCGTCATATACTGCTGCTGCGAGCCCGCGAAAACCTGGCCGTCGATCTTGCTGTCG